>CAZPHU010000013.1:0-45415 GCA_964586285.1 uncultured Fibrobacterota bacterium
AAAGATTGGAGACCGTGATTGACTCTTTTAGTATTACGAGTTTTCCCACCGATATCTCGATTCGGGGAGTTGTTGTTTGACCGGGGGCATCGAAACTGAGACTAATACCGGCAGAGAGTCCACTTTCAAAGGCAAGCAGACCATTGAGATGAGTGTATACGTTGATTGGAATCGGTTTACCCTTATCAGGACCGCTGCCGACAAATCTTTCTTTTTTACCGATTGAGCCCAGGGCTGCAACTCTTTGGACTGGTCCCAACAGATGTATTAGAGCAGTTAAGTAGTAAGGCCCCATATCGAAGAGAGGCCCCGCTCCGGTGTCGTAGAGAAAAAAGGGATTTGGGTGCCAGCTTTCGGGGCCTCCGGTAATCATAAAGGCACAAGCACCGACAGGTGTACCGATTCTACCCTCATCTATTATTTTTCGAGCTGTTTGAAAACCACAACCCAAAACGGTGTCCGGAGCACTACCGACGGCAAGTCTTTTTTCCTCTGCTTTTGAAATGATCCTTTTTGCGTCTTCTACCGTCAAAGCAAGCGGCTTCTCACAGTACACGTATTTTCCACATTCAAGTGCCTTCAGGCATAGCGGAGCATGGGTGGAAGGTGGAGTCAGAATGACAACCAAATCTATGTCCGCAGCCTCTAGGAGTTGATCCACGGTGCAGTGCTTTTCAATATTCCATGTATTACAATGATTATGCGAGATCTCCTGGCGCAAATCGGCACACGCGACAATTTCAAGAGAAGAAAATCGCCGCATAGTTTGAGTATAAACCCCGCTTATTTTACCACACCCGATTATGCCTGTTCTAAATTTTTCTTTCATGATTCCAATACTGTCGGCAAGTTGATAATACGACAAAAAAACGGCTTTTGTCGGACAAAGAATTTTTTCGCTTCTCAATCTATCGGCTCTAAAGGTGAATCGACTTTAACGGCACCAAGAGTAGAGCGTCTGATTCGCCTTTGCGACCATAGAACCGCATTTTTGATGACACGCATGACATTCTCATCGTAATAAATGGGATATGTTTCATGTCCGGGCTGAAAATAAAAGATTTTTCCATTCCCTCGTTTCCAGGTGCATCCGCTTCGGAAGACTTCCCCACCCTCAAACCAGGATAGAAAAATAATTTGATCCGGATCGGGAATATCAAATCGCTCCCCATACATCTCGGTTCGGGGAAGTTCAAAATAGTCGTCTATACCCTGTGTAATACAATGCCCAGGTGCAATATTCCACAAACGCTCACGCTCACCGGCCTCGCGAAAACGTAAAGAGCAATTGGTTCCCATCAAGCGGGTAAATACTTTTGAGAAGTGACCCGAATGAAGAACAATCAGCCCCATTCCACCGAGAACTTCCTCCACGACAATGTCTACAATTTTTTCATTTACCTCTTTGTGTGCCTTGTGTCCCCACCAGATAAGCACATCCGTGTCTTTCAATTTTTCTTCAGTCAAGCCATGGTTGGGATCATCCAAAACAGCGGTACCGACTTCGAGAATTTCTTCTTTAGCAAGAGACTCTGCTATGACATCATGAATACCCGAGGGGTAAACGGCCTTAACAGCCGGTTCTGTTTTTTCCTGTCTATACTCATTCCACACAAGAACTCTGATTTTTCTTTTCATAAACAGCCCTCTACTTTGCTCCATATGATTCCCGGAAAATGATATAAATCTATTTTCTTTATCATGTAACGAAGACAATAAAAACGCAGTTTGAAACAGCGTTATTTTACATTGTAAATATATACCTTATGCAACAATCGGTTGAGATATTCGGCTGTTTGTCTCAAAATGAGAAATTCTCATTTTGAGAGTCAAAAAGAAGTATACGCTAAAACTCTTTTTTTTAGGAAAATGGTGTTTATTTGCGCGCTTTCCTTTATTATTTTAAAATAATATTATCTTTCTCTGGACTGCTGACTGCTTTATATGAACACTCATCTTTTGTTACAACACCGATCCTTTTTTTTCGTATTGAATTTAGTATTCCATGACTTTCCGGACCATTTTCTAAATGGCATTGGAAATGAGCAGTATTGTATAAGAGTAAATACGACCAAGAAAGATATAACGCCTGAGACCTTTAAGAGAGGGTTCAGGAAAGGATAATCAAACATGGATAGTGGTTATTTCATAACGGGAATAAAAACAGGCAATCTACTGCGATTGGTCGCACGCAACGGTATTAGTCTGCGACCGCATTACATAGCAAGGTTGCTTTTTCTTTTAAACTGTTCTTTCACTACATCTATTCTTTCCATACTGGACAAGATAGGATACGAAAAGAAAATTAAGCGTCTAGCACTTCCCCAGGACCCTGTGTTTATTGTTGGACACTGGCGCACGGGCAGCACTTTTTTGCATCAGCTGCTTAACCTGTCTCCGGATATGTCTGCGCCTACTCTTTTTCAGATAGGTACACCAGATAGTTTCCTCAGCTCCCGAAAAATTCTTTATCCGCTGATCAAGCCCTTTTTAACTCCTAAACGCACCGTGGACAACGTTGCTTTGGGGCTTGAGGAGCCGCAGGAAGATGAATATGCGTTGTTCAGGATGACAACACTGTCGCCCGTAGAAAAGCTGATATTTCCTAAATCGGGTAGATTTTTCCTCAGCGGTGTAAAAAATTACATGCCAAAGGGAGAAGCCGATCAAAAAAGATGGAAAGAATCATTTAAGTTATTCTGCAAAAAGCTTGCGTTTAAAACAGGCAAACGCCTGGTTTTTAAGAATCCTTTCCATTCCATGCGTATATCCGTGCTGGCGTCGATGTTTCCAGAGGCCCGCTTTATTCACATTTATCGTAACCCCTTGTCGGTTGTGCCGTCTACGATGCATATGTGGAGTATTGTCGGGCGTCAGAATGCATTGAGAGACGAGATCAGACCACCTGCGCTGGATGAAGTGGTCGATGTATACGACACTATGCTTTCAAAGGTGCGCTCAGATCTGAACAGTCTTCCCGATAAACGTCATTACGAAGTTAGATACGAGAACTTGGAAAATGACATAACCGGCGTTATTTCAGGGGTCTGCGACTTTTTGCAAATTCCTTTTGATCAAAACTATGAGAAAAACCTGTCCGTTTTCAAACGTAAGACTCGGTCATATCGAAAGAACAGGTATGCACTTACCGAGAATGACAAGCAGTATATAAGGCGAAAACTTAGACATCATATGGTTCACTACGGATATTTGAATAACGCGAGCAGTCATCACCGCTATCCCGATATGGATATCAGTTCAGCTGTCGGGACATAACCGTGAAATCACGGAAGGGAGGCTAGACCAATGCCAAGAGGGAAAAAGGCGACTGAGTTCTTCGTCGAGGATGGAAATCTTGGGGTTTATTTACGAGAGATCTCCAAGTATAATGCGCTCTCTGCCGAAGAGGAAGCTATAACAGCGGCAAAAATCCGCGAAGGCGATCAGAAAGCCCTTGAGAGGCTGGTAAAAGCAAATTTGCGCTTTGTTATAAGTGTAGCAAGAAATTACCAGAATCAGGGGCTTCCCCTGGAGGATCTTATAAACGAGGGCAATGTCGGGCTTATCAGGGCGGCGCATCGTTTCGATGAAAAAAAGAATTTCAAGTTTATTTCCTACGCGGTTTGGTGGATTCGCCAGGCAATTCTACAGGCTCTTGCCGAACAGTCACGTATCGTGAAACTACCGATTAATTGCGTCGGACGTGTTTACAAGGTTGGTAAAGCACAGAGTAGGCTCGAGCAGCGTTTTATGAGGCTTCCCAACGAACTGGAAGTTTCCGAAGAGCTGGGGTTGAGTGAAAACGATGTAATTAACGCTCTTAAGATCGGCTCCAATCACAAATCCCTGGATGCGCCGATGGGAAAAGACAAAGATGGTAAGTTCATGGATTTGCTGATGGATAAGAAAACCGAAGCAACCGACCGCAGTACCATGGACAATTTCCTCAAATATGAAATCGATACACTGTTGCTGAGTCATCTGAGTCAGCGGGAACAATTTGTTATTCGAAAGTATTTCGGAATAGGTGAAGAGGCGACAAATACTCTGGATGAAATCGGCAAACATTCCAGTCTAACCAGAGAGAGGGTAAGACAGATAAAAGATACCGCCCTTCAGAAATTGAGAAAAGTCATAAAAGTTAACAGTTTACATGAATATATCACCGCCTGAACAAAACAAATGACTCAGTCGGCACGATACTTTTAAGATGCCGGCTGAGTTCCTTCCGTATTCTCCAAATATGATCCTTCACAATCTTCTTGGTCGTACAAATTGTGGGGAAAAGAGATGATATTTAAAAATTCTAAATGCCAGAGCATGCGTTTGGGGATTGTGATATCCGCCGGGAATATTTCTTACACTATCGCCAAACTGATTAAAAGAGGCATCGGCAGCTTTGCACTGTCTTTTTATGAAAATGCTTCCAAGTGCTCTTCTAGAAAAGGATACGTCATCTAAGAGGTGTTACCATATCTGTTTCTGTCAGCTTTCTTCACCTAAGGTGCTGTAACTTTCATTCTCTCCGCGATACACCTTCCTCTGATCTAGAGGTAAACTTTCGATCGTGCGCTCGACCTCTTCCATGAATCGGTTTCGTTCAGAATTATTCATCCACGCCAGAATTTTTTGTATCTCCCGCACACCGGCCATGTTTACTTTCTTTACCAGGGTCAAGTACTGAATGTAGGAAAGCATATCTATATCCTTAAGGGTATATAACCTGCGATTACCTTCCGTTCTTGATGGAGTAATTAAGCCGCGCTCCTCAAAGAGTCTAAGCATTCGGGGTTTAATGTCCAGAATGTCCGCCACGGCACCAATGGTAAACAGTGGCTTATCGGGATCAATTTTTCGGGGCATCTCCTATAACCTCAGAATCCAATATTAATCGATCAGACAATTGCTACATATAATATAGAAATATATATTACTAAAAGATGCGAACAAGAATGGGCGGTTAACACAGCTGAATTTCAATCAAACGGTACCGAATACCAATGAGCGAATTTTTTCTTCTTACAATTATCGTGATTGTTTCACTTGCGATTTCGCTATTTCTCTTTTACAGGATTCGGGCAAGACGCTCAAGTATAAGAGTCGGCACTCTTGCTGAAAAGGTACTCGAACAGATTGGAAAAATAGAAAATAATCTCGAGCGCGACCGCTCCCCGCATTTCGAAAAAAGAGCATTCTCATACTACAAGCGTCTTAAGGTCACTCTGGTTGTCTACATGAAGGAAACATTCGGGTTGACCGTTCGAGATCGTATCTCTGAGTCTCAGCAAAAAGAGACTGTCGCAAAATATCCCGAGCGCAAACAAGAGATAAATCTGCTTCAGAAGTATTTCGCGGAGTTGGATAATATAAAAGAGGAACAGAATCTCACAAAAAAACAGCTAAGACGCCTTCTGAGCGATGTTAAATCGCTCTTTGAGAAAAAAACATCTCAGCAGATATGAGGGCTCATTTCATTTTCTACTGCATGAGGTTACAATGATACGAATCTCTTCATTTGCACTGGCGGCAACCCTTTTAACCTGTTTAGTTTTCTGTACCGGTTCCCCACCCAACGGTTTAACCCTTGCCGTAGGCGGTGCTCCAGCCGAAATCGATTTCTGGCAGGCCCTGACCGACACCTTCACTTCACGCACGGGTATAGAGGTGGATCTGATGAGGCAGCCAACCGACACCGATCAACGGCGTCAGTCACTGGTAACATCCCTTCGGTCGCGAAAGCCCAAACCCGATGTTTTTCTGATGGATGTAGCTTGGATTGCTCAGTTTGCGGCCTCCAAATGGCTCCACCCCCTTGATCGATTGATGGTCGGCGCCGAGTACGATACAATTTTTTTTGATACGATTGTCGGCCAGGTAGATAAATACGATAACTCTCTGGTGGCGCTTCCAGTGTACATCGACGGTGGAATGCTCTATTATAGAAAAGATCTGTTAGCTCAAAACAATCTTTCGGTACCCGGTACATGGGACGAGCTTGTTTCCATATGTAAGCAGATCATGCCCATACAACGAAAGCATAATCCTCAATTTTACGGATTTGTGTGGCAGGGGGCGCAGTATGAGGGGTTGGTGTGTACTTTTCTTGAGTTTGCGGGATCAAACGGCGGTGGTATAGAGATAACGGATGATTCGATCCGGATTGATACAGATGCAAACCACGAAGCTCTTACCATGATGAAAGATTTTATTCATCAGCAATCAATTTCTCCGCCAAATACTTATACCGAAATGAAGGAAGAGGAAGTTCGGACCTTTTTTCAGAATGAAAATGCCCTGTTTGAGCGAAACTGGCCTTATGCGTGGAAATTGCATAACCAGGAGTCATCCCCTGTTGCGGGAAAGGTTGGCATTGCACCTCTACCCCACTTTCCAGACGGTAACAGTGTTGCTACTCTTGGTGGATGGCATATCGGAATTTCGCCATATTCCCGATTAAAACAACAGGCCTGGCAGTTTGTCGCTTTTGTCACGTCTTTTGAAATACAAAAGAGACTTGCACTTGAGCTTGGATGGAATCCCGGAAGAAAAGATGTATATAAGGACAGCGAAGTTCTCGAGAAAATGCCGCATTTTGAGCAGTTACAGAAAGCCTTTTCCCATGCCGTAGCACGTCCAAACGTTCCTTACTATTCATACCTAAGCAGAATTTTGCAGCGACACGTCAACGCGGTGCTTGCCGGAAACACACCGGTTGGAAAAGCTCTGGATCAGGCGCAAAAAGAAATGCAGACAGCTTTCGAACAGTATGGGGTTTCCCCATAGTGGCCCAGGATTTGCTTTCTAGCGGTACTTTTCAAGTTTTTTCCAATCGTTATGGCTTCAACCGTGAAAAACAGACCAGATCGCCCTGCCGTCCAGGCATTCTATTTTCTGTCGCCGCTTCTTTTTTTACTGGGAATCTTCGTGCTTGTTCCGGTATTGGGCACGGTTTATACAAGTTTTTTTCGTGATATCAGCTTTCTTCCCAGGCAGTGGATCGGGTTGGGAAATTATCTCACACTGGTTGGGGATTCGGATTTTTGGCAATCCTTCCGGTTTTCGATGCTGTTTATTCTTGTTTCGGTACCCCTTGAGCTTGCTGCGGGTATGCTGCTGGCGCTTTTACTGAACTTCCCCTCACGTGTACGTGGAATAATGAGAGCATGCATCCTCATTCCCTGGGCAATCCCTGCAGCCGTAAGCGGTAGAATCTGGGAACTTATATACAATTACGAATATGGTTTAGCCAATTTCCTTGTTGCTCGTTTGGGCCTGAGCGATTTATCGGTAAACTGGTTGGGAAGTGCAGGTGGTGCATTCTGGGCGATAGTTATAGCTGATCTGTGGAAGACGACTCCCTTTGTCGCTATTATTCTGCTTGCTGGATTGTCGGCCATTCCCGAAGACCTCTACAAGCAGGCACAGGTAGATGGAGCCCATTTCTTACAAAGGTTCTTTTCCATCACTATTCCGCTGATGAGACCGATCATTGTTGTAGCTCTTCTATTTAGGACAATTGATGCTTTGAGAATATTTGACCTGATTTACGTTATCACTTCTGGTGGCCCCGGCGGAGCTACCGATGCCCTCTCTCTTTATAGTTATCGCTATCTGATCGGGGGAGATTTTGGATATGGTTCCTCTGTTTCGGTAGTAATTTTCCTTCTGGCTTTCCTTCTTTCACTATCTTATGTTAAACTCGGACGATTCGGAGAAGATCTGGTTTGAACGAACGCCGCATTCAGATTTTGTTTGTTATCTTGGGGGTCTTTGCGGCCGTACTGTTTTTTCTTACACCTGTTCTTTATATGGTTGTAACCGGTTTCTCGGATTCAGCCGATTTCCTCGGTCCAAGATCCATCTATTCGGCGACGGTTGAACATTTCTCAGCCATTTTCACCGGCAAACAGCTTCGTTTTCTTGCATTTCTTCGAAACAGCCTGATAGTTTCACTGATAAGCGCAGTCCTGTGTGTAAGCATATCCACTGCTGCCGCTTATGCAATTACCCGAATTCCTTTTCGCGGAAATATGACTCTCATGTTGATAGTCCTGGCAATATCCATGTTTCCCCAGATCAGCCTTGCCGGATATCTCTTCAGATTAATCAGCTCTCTTGGGTGGATAAATACATATCAGGGACTGATATTTCCGTACACTGCATGGATTATGCCCTTGACATTATGGATTCTGGTAAGCTACTTCGCACAGATTCCCCGCGAACTCGATAAGGCTGCCAAAGTAGACGGATGCAACAGGCTTCAAATATTGATCAGAGTAATCTTTCCTGTTGCCTTACCTGGTGTTTTTTCGACGGCACTACTGGCTTTTATTTTCGCATTTAATGAGTTTATGTTTGCACTGATGCTTACCACCGATTATCAGGCTCGAACCGTACCGGTGGGAATAGCGCTGTTTGAAGGCCTTCATGGAGAAGTTCCCTGGAGCACAATCATGGCAGCCGCTACCATAACCACGGCTCCCGTAGTAGCTTTAACACTTCTGTTCCAGCGCTATATTATTCAAGGCTTGACTAGAGGAGCAATAAAAGGATGAATGCACTTCACATATCCGGCTTGACAAAACAGTTTTCAACTTTTGGTAGAAAAACAATCGCGCTTGATGGAATCGAGCTGGAGGTAGAGGCGAAGGAGTTTTTTGTTCTTCTGGGGCCCAGCGGATGCGGTAAGTCCACTCTTCTAAACATAATCGCAGGTTTGGAAGCACCAACCGGCGGTGAAATTCGATTCGGAAATAATATGTTCTGCTCCGTCGATAAAAACATCATGCTTACACCGCGTGAGCGTAACATCGCAATGGTTTTTCAAAATTACGCACTCTACCCACATATGACGGTTTTTCAAAATATCGCGTTTCCTCTCAGGATATCCGGCCGGAAAAAGTCATCTGTTGAGGAGCCGGTGCGAAAAGCGGCAGAATCTCTGGGAATCGAACATCTTCTAGCATCCAAGCCCGGCCACCTAAGCGGCGGCCAAAGACAAAGAGTAGCGATAGCCCGGGCGATTGTTCGCGAACCCAATCTCTTCCTGCTGGACGAACCTTTATCGAATCTCGATGCACAACTCAGAGCATCAACACGCGCCGAGCTTAAAAAACTCCAGCGTTCTTTGGGCATAACTACAATTTATGTAACCCACGACCAGGTAGAAGCGATGACCTTGGGAGATCGTGTGGCGATTCTAAAAAACGGCCGTATCGAGCAGATTGGAATTCCGGAGGAATTATATAATAATCCTGTAAACACCTTTGTTGCCCAGTTCATTGGTTCACCTCCCATGAATATCTTCGATGCCCAGATTACTTCCGAAAATAATGAGTTAAAGATACAGATGTGCGATACGAGCATTGTTGTACAAAACGATAGAGAAGATATCAGAGTCGGGAAAGTACAGGTAGGGATTCGCCCGGAACACATTCATATTGCTTTGGAGGAAGAAAAAAACAGCCTCAAACTGCAAGTTACCCAGGTCGAGAAGCTTGGCCGCGAAACACTTGTTCACGGCAAATCGGCACAATGCAACCTCTGCTTTCTCTGCGAATCTGCAAGCTGCTCACAGGGCGACCATATAAGAGTGGCCTTCAATACGAATAAATTGCATTTCTTCTAGTGCGCGAAATCAATAAAGGTCTTTTCTACCTCGTGCACATGGTGATATATTTAGATGAACTTCACGAGTGATGAATTATGTCTTCTAAACTTCGTCAATATCTCTACAATACTTATATATCCGAAGGACTTCGGTGTTTCACCAGGGTCAAAAAGGATTTTTCCATCCAGATTGACGACCAGGATGATTTCGATATATTGACTCAATTCTGTAATATTTTTATTATTATTGGAACTAAAGAGAAAATCAACCTTGAGCTAAGCGGGCGATTTCCCATAACCAGACAGATGAAAGATCTTGCTGAAATATATGAAGGAGAGATATTACTTTCCTATCCCGCTTTAAAGATGACCATCACTCCTGTTCAAATCGAGGTTATTCGTGATCTGGCCAATCTAATCCGAGAAACATCATCTCTAGGCCACACGGTAAACAACCCTAACTGGCACAAGATTTCCGCCCGAACAATCAGTTCTCTATACAGATTCGTACGCGTTATAGACGAATATCAACGAACAAAAAACAATTCCCCTATTCTTGCCTGAACAATCTCAAGCAGTCAATTGATAGTCACAGGTATAAACAACTATGCCTATAATTGCCTTCATCTGACTATTTACATGCTAGCCGGTATTCAAATAACCATACTATCAATTTGATGCATCCAGCGCTGTAAGGGGCTGCTCTTTAGGCCTGGTCAGGTTTTCCGGACATTTAAACTCCAGGAATACAGGATCGCTAAAGGGATTATCGGAGCCTGAGACCTGAATCCGATATGAGAGAAATATTACATTTATGTTCTGAACATCCGTCTGCCATTTAGCCGAGAATGTCGATCCGGACATTTTGTTGATTCGTGCATTGTCCAGAAGGCGCATGAATCCCCAATCACCCGGTTGTCGAATATCTTGGGAGAAATCATCGCTTACGTGAACACGAAGAATAGCATTCTGAGTCACTCCTGGTACAGGCCATTTAAGATGTACTGATCCGCCACCTGGGGACAGTTCATAATTTTGCTCTCCAATCAGGAGAGTCGCGGGGTAGCGATTTCCCGCCTGGGGTGAAATGGTTATATTCATGGTCCTCAATGTTCCGTCACCCTTGAAGAATATATTTCGAATCCTTTCAGCTTGCAGCAAACAACCAATTATATCAGGTTCAAAATCAATGGAAACGCTTCCGACATCCTTAATGGTCCATGATTTTCCATTTTTAACGAAGTAGGGTTTCAAAACTCTTTCGAAGAATCCCCATATGGTACCCGTATGAGGCCTGAAAAAATCCATCACATCACTAAATGATGCCTCTTCTCCGCGAGTGGAGAATGGATACTGTCCGGACAGCCTGTTTGTAAACGGCAGTATTACCTCATCTTGCCAACGTTTGTTTAAATGTTGGGTTAGCACCCGTGAAGCAGCTATGCCGGTATTTTCTACAGGAGTGAGTAAGATGGGCCTGCATGCGGTCTGCAACTCTTCCGACATACCCGCCAAAGCATTATTGACATATTTCCACGCCTGCAACAGCGGATCTTCATCGGAACCGTTAAAAGTTGCAATAGCAGCATCGGGCCCCTGCTCTTCGATACTGCTGATACTTTCCACAAGTGTCATGATTCGATCACGGTACCCCTCGAATCCTCCCAAAGACCCGCCGGTTGAGCGCACAAAGGTACGAAATGATTCAAACGCCTGAGTTACTTCCGTATCGGGGGTTTTTCGACCTAAAGGGGCGAATCGGGAAAGTTTTTGCGCTCTTGCGGCCGCTTTTTTTGTTTTCTTGAAACTTGATGCCTTATCGAGCAAATCTTTTCCCTTACCGGCCATTTCGTTTTCCATCTTAACGACCGTATGAGTCTCGACTGTTTCAAGCAAAACCAGCAATTCCGATTGATCGGCCATCATTTTTTGCAGAATACGTTTGCTTCGCGCAAGATCGCCAAAGGGCTCCATATGCACCGAACCGAGAAACGACAACCACTGTTTTCTATAATCGTCAAAATATGCATCGATCATATCCGCTCTGAGTTTACTCGGATCTAAAAACGAAGACGGTACCTCCTGTGGATTCATGCCGATAACCCAGTCGATCTTAAAAGGGTTTTTGCTGGCCTGCAATATGGCACCGTTGACATATTGACTGTACCCATCCTGTGTGTAGAGCATACTTATGGTCTGATCGGATTTCAGAATTCCTTCCTCACTTCGCTGCAATATGTCATCCAGACTCATCGCAGGGACCTCTTGCATGAGACGATTTGCTACGGTCTGATATAGATTTCGCGCATCCGGAATTCTCATTAGACGCCTTCTGGCATCTGAAACAATGCGCTGATTTTGCTGCATAAGGGGGAATTGACGCTTTTTTAAATATGACAGATACATGCCCATGGAGCGGTGAATTCCGGCCTCTACATCGGCTGGAAGCCGCGAGATATTCTGCTTTGAAACGATGTACTTCTTAACACCATTCAGAAGTACGGGACGAAGAAATGCAGTATCGATATCATCATAGTGATCACTCATTGCCTCAGAGATGGAAAGGTAGGCTTTCAAGGAGCGATATAAATCGGTGTATTCATCGGCGGACAGTTCGCCTAAACGATTTGTATTTTCACGGATCGCATATTCAATCACACGGGAAGACGGGCCGATTATCAGCTTCTTTGTCAGAGTAACGTACTCTTCTTTCAGTTTCTTGAGCACGGTATCACCTTTATAAAAACCCATCCCCATGCCAACAGGGGTACCTTTGTCTTTGATTCGCTGAAGTTTTGCCATTGCCTGGCCCAGTTTTCCCATATACCGATACGCATCCATTATGGTCCCGTCTTTATCGACTCCCGATGCGACTTCACCTCGTATATCCTCAAGCAATGCATTTGCATTGTTATGCGCTGAAAACATGAAAGCACTTATGCCAATCGCGATTGAAAGAATTGCGGCGGCAATCCCGTAGTGTCGAATCATTTCCTTTCGGGAACGCTTCTGAGTATGTTTTACAAACGAACCGCCGGTCACCATAATTTTGTTAAACAATGGTGCTACAAAAAAGGTTCTTAAATTTGTCTTCGATTTAGATTTGCTCGGAACTGCCCCACCCGTCGTATTCACTCGATTGGGATTAAGCGGATGGTTAATTATTGTGTTTCCAATATCGACTTTTTGTTCGGTATACTTTTCTCCACTATCAATTTCTATTTCTTTACAACTGGAGAAATAAAAACCCCTGAAAATGGGTTTGCCTTCGTAGTCGGATGGTTTGAAGAGTTCGGATACAAAATCCGCGAGTTTCTCCTGCATACCCTCGAAATGAATGGCAAATCGACAGACCAGCCGACGTCTGGAAGCATTCTTTTCCATGGAAAGAATGCCCAGGCGATAATCTGAAAGAGACGAACACAGTAGCTGAAATTCTTGCGTAAACGCATGCCTGGGAAGAATCTGCTGCTGATCATCAGACAGAGTTGAACCGAAAACCTGCTCATGCCATTTGCCGGATTTATTACTGAAATAATCAAGAAAACCCGGTACCTCATCCATTCTACTAAAGACCAGATAAACTGGAAATTCGATCCCCCAGCTTGCGATAAGCTCATCGATTCTGTTTCTCAACTGCTTTGCTTGCTCTTTGATACCCGCGGGGTTTGTGTTTATAACATCGGGAGCACCAATAACCAGCGTCATACCATCAACCGGTCTCTGTTTGCGTACCTTCGCAAGCGCCGCGATAGTCGCCTGCCATTCATCTTTCGAGGACTCCTCCATCAATGCGCCAGGCGAATCGATCCATACCGCATCATTTCCGAAGTTCCATAGAATGCGGTTACTCCCCTCAACCACCATTCCGTCCCTTTCGGACGGATACCTGACCGGAAAATGAAGACCCGAGCCGCGAAGTAACATGGTTTTACCCGAGTGTTGCGGCCCGGCCAACAAAAACCAGGGACGTTCATAAAGGGCACTGTTTTGTAGTATTCCACGTCGCTTAACCGATGAGAGATAACGGTCAAGCGCCTGATTACACTCTTTTGTCATACGTTGGAAAACCACCTGGTTTCCTGTAAAAGAGTGCGATGCGCGACGGTTTTCTTTTGAAGAAAAAAGAAAATGGACAATTATCCATATCCCGGTGCTTGCCCACAGAATAGAACTTATCGACCACACAAGCCATGAAGCTATTGGAAGAAGTATACCTCCTACAACTACGAGAATACCAAGCAGAGCAAGTGCCGCCCAAAAAAGCATCGCTCTCTTTGTTCGTTTTTTCATGGGTGTGTTCCTTTATTCCCCAAAGTTAAACGGATATATTAAAAAATATTTATACCACTCTATCCAGCCGCGGCTCAACAATACACAAGTGCTCAAAAGATGAGCAAATTATAATCGTATGCATTCTTATGGTTGCCGGAGTCGAGCTATACCTTTAGCCCCTATATCTCTTCTGAAGGTTTTACCCTCAAAAACAATATGATCCACATTTTCGTAAGCTGTATCAACCGCCCCCTGCAATGTTTCACTCCATGCGCTTATCGCCAGCACTCTGCCGCCGTTGGTAAGAAGCTCACCTTTAGAATTCCTTCCGGTACCGGCCTGATACACATCGACATTGGTTTTATTTCTCTCTGCTTTATCGATTCCCGTAATGATTTTCCCCTTTTCAACCGGTCCGGGATATCCTTGTGACGCAAGTACAACAGTAGCACAATAAAGATCCTTTATGCTCAGCTCTACATCGGCCAGGTTACCTTTAGCACATGCTGTCAGGACCTCAAACCAGTCGCATTCGACAAGCGGCAGGACCGCCTGCGTTTCAGGGTCACCGAAACGACAGTTAAATTCAACCACCTTCGGACCGTCTTGGGTTATCATTACACCAGCGTAAAGAACACCTTGATACGGACAACCTTCCCGCTCCATAGCATCAAGCGTAGGTTTTATAATCTCTTTTTTTATTCTCTCAAGCATTTGACTGTCAATCAAAGGGGCCGGTGCATATGCTCCCATACCGCCTGTATTTGGGCCTTTATCACCCTCGAATATCGCCTTGTGATCCTGTGATGCAGGCAAAACCTTAAACGTCTTCCCATCGGTCAAAGCGAAAATGGATGCCTCTTCTCCCGACATTTTTTCTTCCAGAATAACACAGCTGCCGGCCTCTCCAAACAATTTTCTCTCAAATATATCGTCCAACGCGGCATGTGCATCTTCCAGTGTATCGCATACTATGGCACCTTTGCCGGCCGCAAGCCCGCTTACTTTTACGACAACAGGCGCTCCAGTTTTCTCCAAATATGTAACAGCCGATTTCTTATCCGAAAACGTCTCAAATGATGCTGTGGGAATATCATAATTCTTCATTAATGTCTTTGCAAATTGTTTGCTTCCCTCTATTCTTGCCGCAGCTTTGGCCGGCCCGAAAATTGTAAGCCCCCGCTTTTTAAAGATATCTACTATTCCTTCCACAAGAGGAACTTCGGGGCCAACCACGGTAAGATCGATTCCGTTATTTTCCGCAAAATCGGCCAAATCTTCCCAATTATTGATTTCCTGACGAACAAGCATGCATCCGTTATCTTCAATTCCAGGATTACCCGGGTAGGCAAAAGTGC
This sequence comes from uncultured Fibrobacterota bacterium, assembly GCA_964586285.1. Classification (GTDB taxonomy): domain Bacteria; phylum Fibrobacterota; class Chitinivibrionia; order Chitinivibrionales; family CAYFVL01; genus CAZPHU01. Next base: position 15,243 of record CAZPHU010000013.1, read on the forward strand.
ATAAAGGACGCTCAGATCTCATCAACGCCTTTAGTATCGCATGTTCTCTGCCTCCGCTTCCTACAATCAGCACAGTATCCATAAAGTCCATCAGTTAATTCCCCTCATTTGATCAATCTTGACTTGTAAAAACTTATTTAGCTACTCGGCTGTATCCGTATCCTGACCGGCCGCGTTTGTTTTCTCCACGGCAAGCTCAACATTTTCCTGTATTTGTTTGAGCAGGTCACTTTCCGGATTATGAGCAATTCCCTTAAATATCAGCATTTTTGCTTTGTCATACTCTTCCATGGCAATATATATGTTTGCCAAATTCGCATAAGCTTCTACAAGATCATGTTTTCTCTCTATCGCCTTCAAATAAGCTTCTTCGGCGGTCTCCAGTTGACCACCGGCGCTGTATATCGCTCCCAAGTTATTCCACGCACGTATATAGGTGCTGTCTTCGGCAAGTATTTTTTTGTAAAGCAATTGGGCCGCGCTGTCATTACCCTCGTTTTGCATCTCTACCGCGGTATTATACCACTGATCAAGGGAATCCAGCACTACACGCGGGCCGGAAGCGGTATCTTTAAGAGCATGGTAGCGTTTTTCAATATCATTGTTTTCGATTGATGAGTCCAATTTACGTGCATTTGTGTAGTATTCGAATGCTTCCTCGATCTGGTTGAGATTGTACGATGCAACCGCTAAATTATATTGCACGACAGGATCTCTGGCTCTCAGTGCGGAAAGCTGTCTGTACCACATACGTGCCGATTCCCACTCTTTCAATTCAAAAGCCGCGTTTCCCGCCAGTCGGCATACATCCGCATAGTCCTTTCCTTTGGCAGTCTTTGCCTCCTCTTTGGTGATTCTGAGAGCTTCTGCGTATCGGCCCGAATGGTATGCAGAAAGAGCGACATTGTAACGTGTGTAAAACGAAGTATCGGAAAGTTCTTTCCATATTCGAAAAGACTGCTCGTAATTGCCTTCACTAAATGCGATCCGAGCCTCTATCTCCTTTCGTACCCGATTCCAGACCGGTCCCTCGGGAAGGTTTAGTACAGCTTTGCGAGCCATGCGTGCATCTCCCCTGCCTGCATATATTCGAGCCAAAGCATACCAGTCGTTTTCATTCTTGTCGGACAATTGTTCGAAGGTTTTTTGGGCGGAAAGTGTATCGCCCTGCCACAGATCCCACTCACCGAGGGCACGCTTGGCAGCGGGCGAAGAGCCGAATTCCTTTTCCAGTATATCAAGCATTTTTCGTGCTTTTTTGCGATCAGTTCCCCTTTGCGCCGCAATAAATGAATTATATGCCGCTTCTCTGCGCTTGTCTGTACTTAAGGCCAATGAATACTCATGAAGTGCGTCGGTCGTACGGTTCAATGCTAAATACATATTGCCGATATTCAGATGTATCGCTTTGTTTTTCGGATCTAAAAGTAAAGCCTTTTTAAACTTGTCAAGTGCATCCCCGTAATTACCTTCCCTTTCCTGAAGAAGGCCCATATTTATCCATAAAACGGGATTATCCGGGTCATCCTTTAGGTTCATGCCCCACAACCGGCGCGCCTGCTCCACGTCTCCTTGTCGGTTGTGTACAAAAGCAAGCAATCCACGCGCGGCTACATTATCGGATTTTTTCTTCAGACTCAATTCAAAGTATTTCCGAGCCTCCACCATTTTATTCAATTCCATGTTGGCATAACCCATCTGATAGTATAAACGCCACGGGTTTTCAGGCCACTTTTCCACCAATGATTTAAGTATTTCGAAAGCAGGCTGGTACTTACCGGCATGAAGATAGCTTTCGGCCAGCTCATATTCGGTTTGAGGCTCGATTAAACGCTCTTTTCGTACCCGTTCAAGTACACTTATGGCTTTGTCCCACTGCTGCATTTCGCGATAATATATAGCTAAATGTCTTGCAATCGATTCAGTTCTTTTTTCCGGGCTTATACTTTCAAGCGTCTTAAGCGCATTGGTAAGGTCTCGTCTGTGATAATAGAGTATGGAAAGATCCAGTCGAGGTTTGATACAGTCGCCTTTACAGGTATCTACGATATCTCGAGCCTGCGAAAGAATAATATCGAGCTGGGCTGAATCATGATCTGATACTGCCAGATTCAATTGGGCACTTCTGAGATTCGGATTGATTTGAAGGGCCTTCTTAAATTGCATAACAGCTTCTTTTTCTTCACCTTTCTCGTGAAGAATAATACCTAACAGGTCGTAGTATTCCGCCTTTTGGTCCATTTCGAGAGCTTTGCGAATATGCTTTTCGGCCGTGACGTTATCATCCAGTCGACGAGACGCATGAGCACGAAGGGCATAAAGGGACGGCTCCTGCATGGTGTCGGATAGTGTAGACCATGTCGCCTCGGCTCTGCTGTAATCCTTTTCATAATAATACATATGTCCAAGATTGAAGCGAAGGATAGGGTCGTCAGGATATTGTTGCACACCTTTTTCGAAAAAACCAAGCGCAGATTTGTAATCTTTACACTCCTTTGCAGCCACTCCCGCCAGCACCCAGGCATCCGCATCGGGATTGCCTACCCTACCAAAATAGCTCTCCAGAGTGGAGATCGCGTCTTTGCAGGATCCGGCGTTCAGTTGCACTCTTGCGGCATCCACAAGCACCGACGGATTGGCACCTCGTGCAAATGCCCCCTGAAAAAGACCCACGGCCTTTTGGTTTTCTCCCCTATGAGCGTAAATCGCTCCAAGCATCGAGAGAGCGTCTACATTATCTTTTTGTGGGCGAAGTACCTTTACGGCAGTTGTAGTATCGCCGCTTTGCAACAGTCCAAAGGCATACATTCCCCATGCACCCTGATGTTTCGGGTTCTTTTTGTATGCTTTTTGAAGATACTTCAAGCCGTCGTCGACACGCCCGCGAGTAAGTTCTATTCGCCCTCTCATAACCAGAGCGTCTACAAAATTCTTATTTTTCTTAAGCGCTTCATTGAACCAGTCAACTGCCTTGTCGTAGTCGTATTCGTGGTAGCTTAGTATTCCTAAATTATAGAAGCTTACAGCGTAACTGTCGTCTACTTCTATAACATGTCGCCAAATTTCCTCCGCCCTTCCCACCAATCCTTTGCGAAAATAAACAACCCCCCGATTATTAAGCGCGTCCGGGTAATTGGGCACAATTTGCAGTGCATCTTCGAAGAAACCAAGTGCCTTTTCAAAGTTGTCATCCTCTAGAGCTTTTAGACCCTGTTCGTTTAAATTATAGGCCTCACCCGCAATTTTTTCGATTGCAGAAGGCAGGGCCTCCTGTGGAGAGAGACTGTCGAAATCAAGCTCAAGTTCATAGGCATGAACCACAGATATCGCACATATAATTACTGCAAAAATTCTTAAAATCAGATTTCTAACGAGATTCATAAAAAGACAACTTGGAAGAAAGATGAGCCCAATCGGTAAACACAACATCGGGAATAATTTCACCTGCCAAATCATGCAAAAAAGCGGTCTTGTCATCACCTGCCCAGAAAGCGGTCAGCAATCCAGCTTCCTGAGCAGGTTTGATATCCTGAGCAAGATCATTACCGACCAATACCGCCTGAGAAGGAAGAACATGAAGCTCATAAAGAGCATCAAACAACTTTCTGAACAACATCGAGTTTGGTTTAGCAACACCAATTTCGTAAGAAAAAATAGTCAAAGAGTCCTCAAAAAGCTCACTGAAATCATCAAGCGCCTGATTGCTTTGGTCTCTGATGAAAAGATTCATATCGATTGGGGTATAAAACTGTGCATTCGAAAGTATTCCCAAACGAAGATTATTTTTCTTAAGAGCTTGTATTGCCGATAAAACCCCGGGATACATACCACGTCCCAGCGAGTGAAAGTTATAGAAGTATGCCATGCATTTGGAAACTTCTCGTTGATCCCCAAGGCCCAGATGCTCAGTACTGTATCCATGACGGGCAAGCATCATTATGATCATCATCCAAATTTCTTCTATGCGCACCTCGGGAAATGTTTTCCCCTTTTTTAGAAGTTTTTCGTGATTCAGTGCAATCAAACCGTGATAGAAATCGCGCAATGTTTGCTCAGGCGTCGCATCCGGGTTCATTTTCGCAAGAATATCCCCCATACCGAAATAATCGGCGGTTTTTGCGAATGAATCCAGCAGATGCGCCATTTTCTTTTTCTCTGTAGCGTATCGGTCGTTGCGCCAATAGTCAAAAATAGTTCCATATACGTCAAAGATAACGACTTTCACATCCAGAAGTTTTTCATGCTTTGACGGATAGGTGCACGGGGTATATTCACGGTGATGGTGAATTTGTTTCTGCTCGTGAAGACTACGAGCAAATTCAGCAACAATAGACAATCGTATCTCCTCCAAAGTATTATGTGCCGTTTAGTTCTGTTTGCCGTAATCCTTAAGATATTTCAAAAAGTCACTCTGAGTAGACATGATCGCCGATGTCGAGCTGTCCAGCGATGACCGATAAAGCTCTAATGTTTTAACAAAAGAGTAAAACTCCGGATCTTTTCCATATGCTTCCGCATAAGTTTTTGTCGCTCCGGCATCCGCCTTACCTTTGACTTTTTCAGCTTCTGCATAAGCCTCGGAATATATCCGTTTAAGCTCTTTCTCTTTCCCCCCTTTAATCTTCGAGCTCTCTCCCCTGCCTTCGGAACGATACATCTCGGCAATCTGCTTTCGTTCGGCAATCATGCGATTGTATACATCTTCAAGAACACGTTCGTTATAATTGATTCTTTTGAAATGCACATCCACCAGCTCGATTCCAAACTCAGAAAGCTTTTTAGCCGCCTGTTTTTGAACCGCCACGGCCATACGACGCCGCCCCAATCTCAATTGCTTCGGCACAACTACATTATCCAACTGTATGGAATCTTCCATCTTCCTCAATTCGCGATTCGAGCTGCGAACTGTTTCGATTAGATAATTTGATGTAACCAGATTTCGAACCGCAGCATCGATTATACCGTCCAAAGTGGCCTGCGCGGAGGTCTCGTTGTTTACCTTTTCAAAATAGGTCAAAGGATCAACAATGCGCCATCTCCCAAAGGTGTCTACCCAGATAAACGTCTTGTCCTGTGTAGGAATTTGGCCCGGCTGCCCGTCCCATTCCAGTAAATTTTTAGGAAAATAGTTTACTTTATGCAGCCATGGGATTTTGAAGTTTATCCCCGGTTGAGTGATCGGACCTCCAATCGCCTCTCCAAACTGTGTGACTATAACCTGTTCTGTTTCATCCACGGTATAAACAGAAGAAATAACTGTAACAAGCAGCAATGCCGTCAGTATACTAAACACAATCGAACGCATTATCGACTCCCACCTTTATTCAAATTCAATAACGGTAATATATCACTCCGACCTTCTTCCAATATGAATTTGCTTCCCAACTTAGGCATTATCTCCCGCATTGCCTCAAGATACATTCGTCTTCGGGTTACATCCTTGGATTCACGGTATGCTTCGTACAAAGAAACAAATCGAGACGAATCGCCACTTGCCTTGTTTACTCTGTCCAGCGCATATCCTTCGGCAGACCGGATTATACGCTGAGCCTCTCCTCTGGCCGCCGGAATTGCCTTGTTATAGTCCTCGCGGGCCTCATATATCATTCGCTCTTTTTCCTGTTGGGCCTGATTAACTTCGTTAAATGAAGGCTGGACAGGCTCGGGTACGTTGGTGTTCTTTAGCTCCAGATTTACCACTATAAGGCCGGTATTCGCATTATCCAGCGATTTTTGCAGCTTCACTTTGGCCTCATCCGCGATCTCAAGCCGCTTTGTGATGACCTCGTTTATGCTCCGATCACCGATTATTTCGCGCATACTGGCTTCAGACAAATCCCTGAGAGTTCCCTCGACATCGCGCACCTTAAAAAGATAAGTAGCCGGGTCACTTATACGATATTGAACAAGCCACTCCACTATAGCGCAATTCAAATCTCCGGTCAACATCAGTGACTCGTCTCTGAAACGATCACCTTGCTCATAGTCGCTGCGAACACCCGCCTTGAGTGTGCGAAAACCAAACTCCTGAGTATTAACTTTCTGAACCCGGATGTTGGTTCGTTTTTCTATACCGTCAGGGAGTTTGAAATGCAAACCGGGGCCTGCTTGACGATTGTACTTTCCAAAACGTTGAATCACAGCAACTTCATCGACTTCCACAGTATAAAGACCGGTGAAGAAAACCCAGCCGGCCACTCCAATCAGTAACAGCACAAAAACGCTGAAACCACGCTTTTGTTTGAAAGAATGTCTGATTTTATCTACCATGTATTGTGCGGGGAACGGACGGCTCCCTTGATTCATAATGTCGTATTCCTTTAATTGATTGTTTTAAGGACACATACTTTTCGGGTTAAAAAGGCGGATTTTTCACACGCGTGTTAGTTTTGACGTATAAATATACACGATTGTATACTGACATTCAGCGCGGAGACCTGTTTTGAAATGAAATATTAATAAGGGCTGAGGAATAAATTCGTATTTGTACATATATATGTTGCGGTTACTTAAAACATGTGCCGTAAGTCGGCAAAAAGAGAAGCTGTATTCTTTATTGCACTTTTGAGCTTCAATGGGACACTGAGGCGATTTTGGAAGAATTCGGCCTGGAAGAATATTCAGGCCTGTATTAGAGTGGACTGAAGGCTTCAAGAAAATCGGTAAATTCATCATTAAAGGTAAATGGATCGATTATTCGGACGATTCAGTACTGACGGGTATGATGTACTGCTATTTTAGGCCGGGAAAGACCGCGACTTTAAGTTGACCATTGTCGTATGATCTTTTCTAAATATTTCTCTTACTGCAGGGTAATGTCAAAAGTCTCTGAAAGATAACTCTCTATTTCTCTCCTCTCATATGCGCTAACCGTGCTTTCAATATAGAGTATTTCGGCAATCGAACCGTTAAGGATGCTGTTTGGTGTTTCGTCGACTGCGTCACCTGCCCCAATTATAAAAGTGGAGCCCGGATCCGCACCATTCATAGTCAATATCTCCGAACCGTCTTTACCATTTCGCCTCACACTTACTTCAATATTTTCATCAACGATTCCTGTTTCGGACATATAACTTATTATGTACCATTGATCAGCCTCTACCTGTAAGTCGCTGTCCACGGTTTCAGAGGCATCACACCCGTGGGGGTTTTCGTTAAAAATTCCGATATTACCCTGACAGGTAACACCAAGTTGAAAGTTATCGTCGTCTCCTGATGAAACGATTACCTGCGGGCTTGTGCTTATCCGGGAGAATTTTACGACAGCATAGATAGTAAAGGGCTTCTTTTCCCAATCATTTCCCTGAATGCTGCCTAAAAATGTTCCATTACCCCTATTAGCGGCTGATGAAAAAACTACGACATCATGGCCGATCGATTCATCCGTTGAGATCGACGGCCAAAATCCGGTCAGCGCTCTTAACGTGAAAGTCCCGTTTGTACTTTCCCAAGTATTGAGATAGGAATAAAAAGTTGTGATACCCTGCTCCGCATTCATTTGAGCTACCAGGCCCGAAAGATCTACTAATGAAAATTTCCTAAAATCCATAGGGATAACTTTGGTAGCAATTTCTCCATTTAATAGAGATGTTTTGTCCGCAACGCTTACAAATAGTGTGTCTAAGTCTCTATCGCTGCTATTGTCGATTTCGATTTGAAAAGATCGGGCGGAATCCAGAGTGTCGTATGTCGTTATTCCACCGCGCCTTATCTGCAAAGCATACTGTTCGGTCAATGGATGATCTTTATCTGTAATAAAAAATTTAATTATTTGAGAAGAGACAGCTTCACTCATATTAAGAGCGCCCTCTTCGGTAAGGGGGATATCATGATTGAGACTAATCTTTACCGGATGCTGATTTCGCGGCACAACATTTATGAACTCAATCAATGTATCGGTCCGGTAGAACGCATCGGATACTATCGCCGTGAACTTAAGTCTTCCGGTATCCACCGATTCAGGTTTCCAAAAGACGGAATCGATAGAGGAGCCGGAAAAAAGTATGCTGTCCCCAACGAAACAGGAGAAAACCAGGGGTGCTTCGCCGGTTTCTTCAACAATGTGCAGTTTAAAACTGAGGCTGTCTTTTTGCGATTGCAACACTGTCGGAATATCGATAGAATCGTTCGCAAATCGGGGTGAAGCAATGATGTTATCCCTGTTTGCTACAGTTATTGGCCAGGATACTAATTTTCTGTTTTTAAATCCGTCATCAAGAACAAGTATCAGCGTATCCTTACCGATGTCCTCCATGGTTGGGGTCCACGAAATTGAGGAGTTTGTCACGTTTGATGCATCTATCGGCCCCAACGGCTGCGGGTAAACTCGAACTTCATCACCGTCAGGATCGGATACCTTAAAAGCGTAATCATAGGTTGAATCTACATAAAACACCTTTGGAATATTGGGAGCAACAGCAAAGTAAGGAGCGCGGTTATAGAAAATCGTTACCTTTTTCTCGCTTATATTACCAGCTCTGTCCGTTGCGATTATTCTCAATTCATTGCCTTCAATGTTATGTTCCAGCTCCGTAGTATGCTCCCATACATACGGTTCATTGTCCTGAGGATACAGAGTTTTCCCCTCTACAACCAACAACTGAATGCCGCTTCCTTCATCAAAGGATATTATTTCAAACGAAAGCCGCGATGAATCAACAACCAAACCGTCCACCGGTTTCCCATCAGATGAAACTTCCCAGATTATTGGGCGGCGATCATCTACTGTTGAGGCATCATATATTATCCTCCTCGATTCACTGCCTGTTACCTCTCCACTGTTGGCATCTCTTGCGGTTACGGTTACGGTGTCGATCGATCTGGGCAGAAAAATATCCCAGCTCCATTGTTCCCATTCGGATTCATCGCCGTTGAGAGTAAACGTTTGCGGATAGAGAGAATCGTTAACCGTGAGTGAAAGAATGATATCGTTACCCGAATAATCAATTGACCTTCCTATTATCTGCATGAAGTTGTTTGTAGATATGAAAGCGTTCTCGGCCGGAGAAATGAATTCGATTGTTGTCCCAACGCTTCTGGGTATAGTTTTGTCGTAAATTACATGGAAAACTTTCTTGGAATAGTTATTGAAGAGCGGATCATCTTTTGCCTCTACGGTTACAGTCAGCGGTTTGTCGCTGCTGTAACCTGTAATATCACCCATCTTCTTGATAAAAAGATTTTGTTGAGGCAGCTGGGTCGTGAACTGCTCACCATTTATGCTGGTCAATGAAAGTTCACTCTGGTTTTTATCGTAAATAAGTGCCTTAAATACAAAAAGACTGTCGCCACAAATAATCGTATCACCTCGCAGGCTGTCGTTCATACACTCAATTATGGGTGCAACGGTGTCATTAAAATCAAATTTGAACGATTGAGCCGGAGACATATGTTCACTTGTCTGATCGGTCACCCATAAATTGCCTGTTCCGGATGAGGCACCTGTATATATTTTTACTGTTGTTTGGTTTTTTATGGACTCAAACTTCCTTCCGCTCCCAAAATCCCAGTGATACAATACATCCGTATCCCTTACAGAGTCAATCGTAAGATGTGTCTCTAGTCCGAATTGGCCGATAATGCTCCTTGGGTTTAGTGGTGAGGAAACCCTGTAGGATCGTGTTTGAGAAACGATTTTTCCGTTTGATCGAAATGTGTGGACCGCAACATCAAATCGACCAGTCTTGTAGAAAGAAACAGGGAAAAATATTGTGTCGACAGGTAAATCGTCTTTAGGAACAATCGTAGTGTCTTCTCCAAACCTGTTACATGGAGCTACAACCTGTATTGAGTCTATTTTTTCGTAAACTGTCGGTATGACTGCTATCGTATCGGTGCTGAAGATGTATACCGATTCTTCACTATCAAAGGGCCAGGAAAGAACATAGGCGTTAGCATTGTAATGTTGGAATGGATTATAATCCGCTGTACAACCCAGAAAAATAACCGCGGCGACAAGCGCCCTAACAAGAGCTCTATTCATAAAAAGTACCGATTATGAGTTATGGAAGGAAATCTTCCAGTATAAGCGCTTAAACACTTATGTCCTTTAACCCGTATCATATATAATAAGGTAAGTACATTTCTTTTTCCACAATAATATTCATGTAATTGAAAAAGTGTTTAAAGAATTAAATGCAAAATAATTGCGTCAATAGTATATTTTTGTACGGTGAATACAATATGACTATAGAATCATTGTTAAAACAACTTAATCAGAGACTTAAGCCGGTTGCTCAGGAATTGTCCGGATCAGAAGCCGAACAGATTGTGGAGGAAATCACCGGGTTTAGTAGAAGCCGGATGTATCAACAATGCGGATCAGAGCTTACTGATAATCAATTAAATACGGCTGCTTCCATACTTACACGGCGATTGAAGGGTACTCCACTACCCTACGTTCTTGGATACGCATACTTTTGGGATCAAAAATTCAAAACTACACCTTCCGTGCTGATTCCACGTCCGGATACAGAGACACTAATATCCAATGTACTCGACCATGAAAATGAACAGCTACCCTTAAGAGTAGTTGATATAGGAACGGGCAGTGGTGTTGTCGCTCAGATCCTTTCAAAAGAGATGAAAAACTGGAATGTGTTCGCAACCGACCGCTCGTATGAGGCGGCTCTGATCGCGCGATACAATTGCCAATCAACCGTAAGAATATTGTGCATGGATTTATTTGAGGCCTTCAAAGAACGGCGGTTTTTCGACATCATTGTTTCAAATCCCCCATACATCCCTGATTCGCACATTTCTCAGCTCGACTCAAGCGTTCGTGATTACGAACCGGTAGAGGCATTGTCCGGTGGCCCAAGTGGTACAGATTACTATCAATACTTTGCAATGTATGCCGGTAGATTACTGAAAAAAGGCGGCCGTATATACTGTGAAATCGGTTATGATCAAGGTCGGGACGTTACACGTATTTTTGCCCATAACGGCTGGCATTCCATAAAAGTGTTTAAAGATTTAGCCAATCGGCCGCGAGTGGTTAGTGCAACATCAAACGGAGCAAAGTAAGAATAAAAATGAAATACGATCTTAAGCCGCTGGGTAATTCTCTTCCCGCTTCAATATTTTCATCCCTATACAATGTTGGTGTTACATTGAGAAACCTCTGGTTTGAAAACTGTAAAAATCTTAGATATGATCCCCCCGTTCCCACTATCAGCATAGGTGGAGTTCATGCAGGTGGAACTGGGAAAACACCGCTTACCGCTTATGTAGCAGACTACCTTTGCCGCCTGCGAGGCTTTGAAGTCGCAATCTTGAGCAGAGGTTATGGTAGAGCATATTCTGGACAAAGAATCATAGCTCCTTTTCAGAGCGCCTCTTGGGTTGAAGTCGGGGATGAACCAGAAATGATACACACATCTCTTCCACAAACGTGGCTTGGTATCGGGCCGGACAGGTGCAGTAGCGCTCGGCAGATACTTAAAAGAGTAAACAGTAACCTTCCAAATTTGGCTTTCGTGCTGGATGATGGATTTCAGCACAGGCGTATAGGAAGAAATCTAGATATAGTTTGCCTTCCGGCCATGAATGAAAGACCGTCTCTAATACCCGCCGGATACTTACGTGAGCCCTTTAAAAACCTAAAAAGGGCTGATTTAGTGTGCATAATTGGTTCGCAAAATGATCTTGAGCAAATAAAATGGACACAAAGATACGTACGATCTCAACTTGGGAGTGACCTCCCGCTTTTTACTCTGCTTTCTAAACCTGCGCAATGGGTAAATTTTGGAACCGGAGAAACGCGGCAGCGGTTAAATGATGGTAAATGGGGGCTTGTGTCAGGAATCGCACGTCCTCACAGGTTTGTTCAAACGGTTAATTCCATGGGTATTTCCCCGGCGTGTACATACCTTTTCCCGGATCATTATATATTCTCCAAGAAAGAAATCGAGAGGATATCAGAGGAAAATATCGATGGAATTATTACAACGGAAAAAGACGCAAGCAGAATGCGCACATTAAAACTTGTAAATAGCAAAGAGATTTGGTATCTTAAGATATCCTTAGATTTTTCTGATCAAGTGGCATATTCAAACTTTTCAAAAAAAATTGATTCAATTTTGAGTTTTTCCCATAACAGGAGGAATCCTTCATGAAAGCATACATGCTTTTTGTAGGCTGTTCACTAGCAATTCTGGTTTGCGCGTTTTCTTCATTTGCAAAAGAGGCCAAGTTTATTCGTATAAGAAAGTCTTTTGCCAACGTATACGAAAAACTTGATCCTAAGTCGACTATAATAGACGTTGCATCAAAAGGTGAGCACCTTGAACTGGTCAATGAGGGTACATCATGGATCCAGGTTAAAGTTAACAACAAAATCGGTTGGGTGGAAAAAAGAGCCGGTGTACTTGTTCCTTCAAAGCCGATAACCGTTTTTTCCCTTCCATTGGGCACTTTCTTATTTATTTTGATTTTAATGGGCGGAACGGTTGCAGCAGCATATTATTTCATTCAAAAGCAGAAAAAGGTCGAGGCGTAATTATTCACTGGTATGATACGTCTTTTCTTCCTCACGCTTCTTCTATTTTCAAGCAGCCTGCTTCCATTTTCATCAATTGAAGCTGGGAAGTTACCGCTTTATCGGGGCTTAAACTTTCTCCTGCCCTCTGTGGTGAGTGGAAATCTCAGGCACAGTATATCTCTTGCCGTGGTTTCCAACACCAGCGTCGACTCGGTAGAGATAACCGGTTTATATGTTAAAGTATACCAAAATCCCGACAGAAACTCTTCTGTCGTAATTTTGGCAGAACACGGACAGCGTTTTCAAGTTCAGGGCCGAGGGAACGGATGGTTTCAGATAAGAGTGATGAATACCCCGGGATGGGTAAGCAGCACCGATGCCAAGCTATATGACCCAGCCGCAGAAAAAGCTGCTTTGGAGCAAAAGAAAAAGGCCCTGGAGAGTAAGAGTCTCGCCTTGGATTCATCACCTTCGGTCGGGAATCCTGAAATGCAAGACACCGGCGGAAAGTCGCAAGAGTCTCAATCGCAAAAACAGGTCGCGACTCATGATAGAAGCAGCAACTTGATGCAATCTAAGCCGTCGAAAGCTGCCAAAACCGACTCTTATGTAGAACAAAAGACTAATCAAAACCCGGTGCGACAAATGCCGCAGGAGTCTTCGGCATACAGTGCTCGATCTAATTCTTCCGCGAAAACACGGCAACAAACATCTGACCGAAAGAAACAGATAAAGGAGCCGCCCGCACACAAAATCACCAAAAATTCAACTTCCGGCAATTCATCGGCATCAAAATCCGAGTCGCCCAAGTCCGATTCATCCAACTCTGCTCCCGCCCAAGGTGACAGCCTGGAGCACACTGAAAACGAATTTAGCGCCCCAATCGATCCGTCCAAAGTCGGTTCAGTTGAAAAAGTAAATAAACCGCATTCGGATCCTGTCGTGATTTCCGGACAAGGTGGTTTTACCGGAAAATTGAGTACCATCGGAGCGAACACGACAAAAGCAGTTGGTAACTTTTTTTCCGGGATACAGGAGACTTTTTCCTCTATCGTATCTCGTTTTTCAAAAGCAAATTCAACGGACAGCTCCAGGCTAAATAAGTCTTCGCCGGCAGCCGACATGAAAAAAGATCAGCAGAAACAGCTGAGCGAAGATAAATACGTTCAGATAGTCCAGGGGCCGATTCGTGTGCTTCAGGAGCTTAATCCGGAGTCCCCTATTCTCGGGATGGTAAGCAGAGGGGCACATTTTCCTCTAATAGAGGCCGGAGACTCCTGGTGTAAGATCGAGTACAAGAGTAAAGAGGGGTGGATTGAACGAAGGTATTTAAACATTGTTGACGCTCCTTCATCAATAATTTTTAAAGATTTTATCTGGCTACTTGCTGGGCTGGTTGCACTCGTACTGATTTTTATCATTATTCGACTTATCATGGCCCGTTTCGACAAGGTCAGAAACGAGTGGTTTGAATCGATTGCGGTAGAAAAAAAGTTTTTGCTGGTTGCCCGAAGCGAAAAAACGATACAGCGATATCTGACCAACTCGCCTACCACTTTGCATAAAACGTTTGCAGAGCTGGGCTTTACGATAAATATCGCTCCCTCTATTCCCGAAGTCGGAAGAATACTGACACACTTTTTGCCCGATTTCATTGCCGTGGACTGGACTCTAAGGCCCGATATTTTTCCAGCTATAGAACATATACTGACATCAAGAGCAAGTTCGGCCAATGTCCTTACTCTTTTCTATAATGTTCCAAGCCCTGAATATGCACCAAGGTCGCGCAAATTACCTAATGCCCATTATTTCGGAACGATGTTTATCGATCGTGACATCTTCAGCCTGGTTACGCCGCTAATATCCAAGAGCTCAACCAGTGGTCAGCAACAATCTATTCAGAAGAGTGTAGAAGAGGCGGCTCTTACCGGTGACGTTGGTGACGGAAGTTTGGCGGAGGTATTTCAATTCGCCGAAATTGGGCGCAAGACCGGATGTCTCCTGGTTGAAAATAAGAAGCCTTTCGGTCTCGTATTTTTCAAAGACGGTATAATTGTCTATGCAGCCACTCGAAAAAGTGTAGCTCGAAACGCGGTATTTGATATCTTGAATCTCGAAGACGGCAGGTTCAGATTCGTACTAAATAAGAAGCCTCAGAACAGCAATTGCAAAATTCCTACTCTCGGCATTTTGATGGAGTGGACAAAGGAATTAGATGAAGCTAATGGGCGTTGATTACGGTAAACGGAGAATAGGAGTTTCCGTTACCGATCCCCTCGGTATTTGTGTACGCGGCCTTACTACTTTAGATTGCCGAAAAATCGATTCTCCCCTTTCAGCTCTTATCCAATTGATACAAAAGGAAACTCCCGGTACAGTCGTCTTTGGGTTACCTTTGGGGCCCAATGATGAGGAAACCACCATGAGTACCGAAATACGGGCTTTTGCCCAAACCCTTTCAAATAGCACTCACCTGCCGATAGTTTTTATAGACGAAAGTTTCACATCCCAACGCGCCCAGCACCTGATTTCTTCTAAGCCCCGAAAAAAAAGACACGACAAAGCCACTGTTGATAAAATAGCCGCTTGTTTGATTCTTGAAGAATACTTGAAAGAAATGTAAAATTAAGAGAATCTAATTCTCTTTTGATAAGACATTCTTCACGGTTTAAACCATGTACCGCAAATTTTCGCCTTCTTTACGGCGGTTTAAGTATTTTAGAATTTTTTGGACGATCTTTTCAGGGGCATCGTACTTTTTCGTCCTCAATGGTTCTACATGCGCTACTGTTGACCCTCCCCCTCCCGATCCGTTGGCGGCACCACAAATTATTAAAAGTGGAATTTACTGCGCGCCGTCAAGTTCCGGGTTTCGCGAGATGATTCATTTGCAGTGGGAGAAGCCCGATAGAGACGATATATCGATTAGTGAGTACCGTGTAATCCGAAGAGTACAAGGTGACGATATCGGTTATTCGTTTAAAATTCCCCCGCAAGCATCGGATTTCTTTGATCCAACGGATGAACTGGACGTAAGCAGACTACAAACTCAATCTATCTATTATCAATTATATGCTGTAGACCACCTTGAGCGTCAAAGCGACACGTCAATCATCTGCACCGTATCCCTGGCTCCTTCCGTCAGATTGATTTCACCCAGTAACATTTTAAAAGAAAACAGGTTCGAATGGAGCATTTACAACGTAGCTCAAACATGCTTATCGGAGCTTTTTTTGTACCGAGGCGACCTTCTTTTATGGCAAAGCGGCCCTGTTGGCGGATACCATCTGATAGGAAGTGACCGTGAAAAAACTCTGAGCGTATCTCTGCCCGATTCCGTGTATGTCTCACTAAAAGATGCCAACTTTGAATGGGCCGTCAAATTACAGGTAGTGGGCGCAGGTGATCCGGCATCAATAACAATAAAACCATTTTCCGTGGGGATAAAGGGTGGTTAATATCATCATTCTGTTTATTCTCGCCCTTGCTCTTAGCCTGAATGGGGCGACTTATACCGTTGACAAGGTAACTCCAGGCAGTGCTCATTTATCCTTTCGTCTTCACGATTACGAAATCGACCAGCCTAAGCCGCTTACCCTGTATTTTGCAGTGACAGTCATAAACAACGTCGCACTGGAAGGATATGCGAGTACGGATGATAATACTTTTTCCAGTCCGCTTACAGTTGAGAGTCGGGGCAATTACGGAGACTCTTATATTCAATGGTTCAGCTTTTCATTAGGTTCGCCAAATTCAGCTGTGCCGGCGGAAGGAAAAATCACTATCAAAGCAGAACAGCCCATTTTCGGTTCTCTGCAAAAACCTGTCACCGACACGAACAGTATTATTCGTCTCCCTCTTCGTCCAGTTTTGAAAAAATCACTATCGTCAAAATCCGAACCGCCGCCTTTCAATATCGGTTTGCGAATGTCAATTGATCAGGACGGCATCTATTTTTTACCCTATGAGAAACTACAGAAAGCCGGTGTCCCGCTTTCAAGAATTTCACCACACACTGTAAAGCTTTTCAACAACGGCAAAGAAATTCCCATACACGTAAGCAGTCGATCGGGCGTAGATTTTAGACCCGGTGATTTTATTTCTTTTTACGGAAGGGCACTTCGTGGAGAGCACCATCATCATTTAAGTCAGTTTGCTCACTGCGATGTGTACTGGCTTGTATGGGAGCTTTCCGGCGTTGGGCTTAGAGCCGCAGAGGTTTCAGGAGCCAGAAAAAGAAATGAGATCATTTCCGTCGATCCGTCCGGAGAGCAGTCAAGAATTAACGCAAATGAATTTCCGGATACAATCCATTTCGAAAAAGATTCGGATATAAGGTGGTTGGGCTCGATTTATAATGTTGAACAGATGGCGGATGCTTTTACCAGCGAAAACAGCATCGATAACTGGTACTGGGGATTGATCGGAGATAAGGAGCTTACCGATTTTACGATTGATGTTTCGAGTCCCTCCAGAAATAAAAATCAATCGGCACGTCTGCGGATCGCTTTCATTGGCTTAAGCAGCAACAGCGGCATTGAAAACGATCACATGTTGGAAATATTACTTAACGATGATCAATTTGGAGAATCGCCGCAAATTGCCTCTTGGGACGGGCAGAAAAGCTATATCTTCGAAAGTGATTTTTTTCCTGTGAATCGCCTTCGTGAAGGGACAAACAAAATCACTTTCCGGCGTCCCGACCGCCCCTTTGTGGACCGTACCGCGTTAAACTGGATCGAGCTGGAATATGTCCGTAATTTTAAGACACATGATAACAGCCTTTCTTTTCGAAGCAATCCGAAAGACACGAACGGACTGTTCCATTTCACCTTAAGTGGATTCAAATCTCCCGGCATAGATCTCTGGGATATCACGCATAACAGGGTCTTTTCCCGGATGGAAATCAGTCATAATGCAGCTGCCGGGGAGTATGAAGTATCTTTTCAGGACAGTATTATGCGCCCCACCCGATATATGGCTGTTTGTCACAGTAAACGGCTGACGCCGAAGAAAATGATTCTGGATACAATCCGCCGGGAGTGGGATTTCTTTAATATTAATTACCTCATGATTACAACCGATTCACTCTTATCGACGCTCAAGCCCCTTGCGGATCTTCATGAGAAAAGAGGACTTAAAACCAGAATTGTTGCGGTCGAAGATATATATAACCGTTTTTCACACGGCATACAAAACCCCTCAAGCATTCGTATGCTGATCGATCATATCATTAGCTCCCAAAATACGCACACTCTGAAATATGTGTTGCTTGCAGGAGACGCCTCTCACGATCTTTATAAGCAAAGGGAAGATCTCACACTTGTACCCACTCACTTGTCGGGAGTCCCCGGATGGGGACCGGCTGCCTGTGATGATTATTTTGTTACCGTGAAAGGAAGTGACAATTTTCCTGACGCAGCCGTTGGAAGATTACCTGCACGCAACCGAGAGGATTTGCGAATAATGGTTGAAAAAACCGTCAATTATATTGTCCATCCCCAACGTGGATACTGGAGAGACAATTTACTTCTTGCAGGCGGAAGGGAAGAAGATTTCACCTTATTTAATGATAAGGTTCAGTCAAATATCCTTTCACAACGATTCAATGTAATTAGAATGGATGCCGATCCAAAGTCTCCATTTTATCACAGTCAATCTACGGCAGCCTCTCAAATGACAGGACACATAAATTCTGGTGTTAGTATCTTGAATTTTGCCGGTCACGGCGGGGGAAACATATGGTCCGACAGTCGTTTTTTCTCTTACGAAGACCTGCCCAACTTACACAACAGTCAATGGGGCAAGGGAGGACGTTTACCCGTTATCTTCAGTTTCACCTGCTTGACCGGCTTTTTCGAAAGTGTTTTCTATAAATCTCTTGGAGAGGAATTTCTCAGAAACGGCCCCGACGGTTCAATTGCTTTCTACGGTGCGTCTGCATATACGCTTAAAGAAATAGATTTGAAATTCAATAGTATACTGCTGGAGAATCTTGTACACGGTTCGTTTAACACTCTTGGAGAACTGATCAGGCATTCCGAACTTGTTGCACTTGTAAAGTACAGGTCGCAGGCACTACCTGTAGTTAATCAATATAATCTTCTGGGTGATCCCGCGCTTCCCTTGGATTTCCCGGCCGAGTCATTAAATATCACACTCCGGAATTCTTACTTGACAGGTAAAGACACCCTTAAAGTCGTTGGTTCGACGCAGCCGATTGATTCAGGATCAGTACGTATAAGCCTCGAAGCGGAGGGGAAAAAGTGGCATGAGGTTTTATTACCGGTTAAAAATGCACGTTTTGATTACTCCTTTCCGGTAAAAACATCAGTAAAAGCTTCTAAGGGACTTATTAGAGCATGCGCGTGGAACGATTCCGCTGAGATTGTCGGTTGGCACCCGTTTACGAAAGATACCATGGGAGTTCATGACATAACCCTCAGTCCAACATATCCGGGCATCAATGATTCCATATATGTAAAATGTCATATTACAGCCCCGGATTCTCTATCAAATCCACAGGTTGTCTGTGTTTATACCCTGGGTGAATCGAACCAGCGAAATCTTGATTTTGAGAAATTCCCGCCGATTCGTATGCTTAAAGATACCGGCGGTTTCTGGTTAAACGAACAACCGATTGTATTTAGTGATCTTTCCGAAGACCTGTATTCCAATACAAACCTATTCGTCAAATTCTACATATCGAGCGCCTCGGGTGAGACCGCTGTTATACCTTTTCAGCTAAAAAATCTTCCCGATTTAGTATTTACCCAAAACACCTCGACAAAGTGTTTCTGGCATGATGATTCCCTTCGGGCGACTTTTGAGATGCTCAACAGAGGTAATGCACCGGCTCCCCCATTCAAACTTTCTTTATTTGTAAAAAATGCTTCAGGACATTTGTCAAAAACTTTTTCAGTCAAAGACACAGTCGCTCCCGGAGAAACGGTTACTCACACCTTCAGTATACCGGATGCGAATGGGGACTTGAGCTTTTTCGCTCAGGTGAATCCCGACAGAACTTTCGAGGAGATCAAACATTCCAATAATAGTCACAATTTTGTTGATACCATATCTTTTACCGATATACGACTGCCCGCGGACACACTTTATTCCTCCGGCAAAGGATATGCAGTTACGGCCCATGATACTCTGAGCCGCTCCTATCGAGTATTCATGTTTTCTTATCCGTTATCCAATGCACCTCTCTCTACATCCTCGAAATGGATGAGTGTTGGCAACGGCGGAATACGCGGTTTCCGTTTAAATACAAGACCCGGCTTAAGAGCAGAAGACAGCCTTCGCATAAAAGTAACGGCAGCGGAAAACCAGATTTCAACGGATTCGGAAAGCAAAAGCATAACAGGCACGCCGGCTCTCTTTCTCCATGATACGCTCTCAAAAGTTTGGAGTAACAAAGTTTCTCTTATGCGTAAAGACAAACACTTTGTGAGCGAACCTACTAATTTGACCGGTCCTTTCGGATTTGGTTTTAGCAGTGACTCTATTCCACCTCAAATACAGGCTTTGATTGGCGGGAAAGAAATGCACACCGTCGATTATACGCCGAGTAATAAACCTTTCACATTCATCATAACCGATCAGTCCGGTATAGACCCCGGTTCCGTGATTTTGTTACTGAACAATGATACACTGGAAAAGAAATCCTGGAGTGCCGACCTTCAGACTCAGGACCCGACATCCATAACCTTGACGGCTCTTCCACCGGCTTTACAAGCAATAGATTCGATGACTGTTATTGCCGCGGATCTTGCAGGAAACAGAACAGAGGAGACCTTTTCATATTTACCGGGCGGTAAACTGTCCATAAGGTTTTTCTCCTGTCATCCCAATCCTTTCGCGGCAAAAAGAGGAAAAAAGATTAGATTCGCGTTTTTACTGACGGATGTTGCCGAAGAAGTAACAATTAGTATTTTCACTATTGCAAGTCGACGCATTGCATCCCTGGATTTTGCCCCCAATCTTATAGGATATCAAGAGTATGCATGGGATGGTCTTACGGATGATGGGTACCGAATCGCCAACGGTACCTACTATGCGAAGCTTACAGCGAAGAATGAAGATAATACGGTGAGTAAAATCATCCGAATCGTAAAACTGGAAGGTTTTTGAAATGTCCTCTTTGTTTCTGGTGTCCACTCCGATAGGCAATTTGCGGGATATGAGTGCTCGCGCAATCCAAACGCTTAAAGATGTCTCGTTTATTCTTGTCGAGGATACCCGAGTCAGTCGCATTCTGTTGGAGCATTTTGATATCTCTACTCCATTGAAGGTATACCACGACTTTAATAAAGAAAAAGTTACGCCTGCACTGATTCAGCATATGCTTGACGGCAACGATGCAGCCCTTATCACTGATGCGGGCACTCCGGGAATTGCCGACCCCGGCTTTTACATAACTCGTGAAGCAATAAAAAACGACATTCATGTCGTTCCGATTCCCGGGCCCTCTTCCATGATCGCTGCACTTGCGGCAAGCGGACTTCCATGCGACAGGTTTATATTCGAAAATTTCCTTCCGCCAAAATCCGGCAAGCGTAAAACCGTGTTTGAACGTTATAAAGAGGATAAACGTACGGTAATTTTTTTCGAAAGCCCCCACCGAATCCTCAAAGTTCTTATCGAAATCAATCAGGTCCTGGGTGATGTCGCTGTGGTAATTGCCCGGGAATTAACCAAAGTCCATGAAGAATTTTTGCGGGGCACCCCTTCTGAACTTCTAAATCATTTTGAAAATAAAAAACCCAGAGGAGAAATGGTAGTTCTTTTCAACAGCGTATTTTCTTTCAAAAAAGCCAATCGTCCTTAAGTTCATTTTCACTATTTGAATAATATGGCACCGCCACGTCCCGCCGCAGAATGATGGTATTGTCGTATGAATCTTCAAACTGTACGGTAAAATTAATGAGACTGTGAATGCCGCGGGATACTTCGGACGGGATATCCTCCGGCCACTGTAACTCAAATGATGAAAGAACCATATCCTTTTGCAGTAACGTGATTTGCTTTCCGTTTTCAAGCAGCGATATCCCATCATATTCGATTGTGAAGGTATCGTTTTTTCCATTGGTGAATGTGGCAGCCTGTGTTTGCAGCGATAAAATACCGGAGGCATCTGCAAGGGAGTTCGCAATGTAATCGGTTATTCTGTTGGCTTCACTCTCAAACATGGCACGTCTTTCATGAATTGTTGTTTGTTTATTTATACTGGTCCAGAATGCAAGAGTTGTAGCGATCAGCGCACCGCCTAACGATAACGCCACTAAAATTTCCAGAAGGGTAAGACCATTGTTGTTTAAGGATGCGAACCTGCGATTAGATATTCCCTTTGGGATCATTTTTTTATACACTTCCTTCATATTCATTTATAAAGAACACGAAAGTTTAAAAAAGGAGTATCGGCGGGCATCTTGATTATTTCGATAGAAAATTCCGAGGCATCTTCGTAAATGAATGAAGAACCTTGGGTGTACAAGTCAAGGGTTACTTCTTTTCTTTCAACCAAAAAGGTTCTCCCGCGGCTTTCGTGCTCGTAGCTTGTATCACCTATCCTTACAAGTGCCTCTCCCGCAGCTTTTATCCTTTCGGCTTCATTTTGTGCCAGTCGTGATGCGATATCAATGTCAAGCGTACGCCCACGTAAAGTAATACCGCTTTTCATAAAATATCCAAGAGAAAGGGATGTAATGACAAGCAGCACGGCGGCAACAACCATCTCAATCAAAGTGAAACCTTTTTCATTCTGAATGGATTTGCAGCTTGGCATATCTAGCGTTTTTCCTTCCATGCCGTGACACTCAGATCACCTATATAAAAAGGGAATACATAATGAGACACACGCTCCAGCGGCTCAATACTGCCTTCAAGCATATTCTTTTCTGTATGAAAAGGATTCTCTTCGGTGACCAGACACTTAGCCTTTATAATCCCCTGCAGCTGCCCCTGGTGACACACCCTTCCTTCGGCCCATAGTATTCCCTTCACAGTGGTTTCTGGCTCGGTGAGTATGCCGCCCTCGGCTCTTGTACTAATCAGCACAGCCTCAACGCTAGACCTGTTACGCACATGAAGTGTAAATTTACCGTCTATCCCCTCTGCTGCGGCATCTCTTTTCTGCGTGCCGCCCGTTGCAACAATACAGCTCGGCGCTTCCACAACCGCATCATCGTATATCTCAATATCACTTTCCGCCGTTATTTGTCCCTGAAATCGCGACTGGTTTCCAAGATATACTCTACTTTGAGAAAAAATGGTGACGTTTTTCAGTTGGGTATTATCGAATAATTTTACCTCACCACCGACTATTAACTCCAGATCTTCCAGAACAACATCACCTGTTGTCTGCAAATCGCCCAGAATAACCATAGTACTTTCACTTGCCCAGTGAAGATCACGGTACTGCCCGTCAAGCATCAAAGATCCTTCAATCTGCCCGGGCAGCTCCTTGAGCTGCTCGTTTTCTGTTATTGTAAGCGGCGTTTGCTGCAAACCACTGTCAACCAATGAAATCCTGTTTTTATAATCACTCAAGGAACTTTCCAAATCTTTGCGGGAAACGTGAAATGTATTGGACGGTGCAGCCCCGGAGTCAACCTTCACAGCAATCGACGAGATCATACCCGAGACACTTCCGGGCCCCTCAGGGTGCCCCGCGACTTCAAGGTAAAGCACGGTATCGGGAGTTACAAAAGGCAGCGAGCCTAAGGTAGCTGTCACCTTAGCGCTCTTTTGCAAAAACCGGCCAACTGAAGTCAGCTCAAGGTAGTTGCCCGAAGATTTTACCTCAAGAGTGCAAAGCCCAAAACTTGTATCGACAAAAGGTGAAAGAGTTATCGCTTCTCCTCCAATAGAAAGGACAGTATCCTCTACTGTACTCTGCTCGTCATCGTCTCCGAAAAGACCGTATCCGAATGGATCGGTTAAAGAGTCGGATATAGCAACTTCGGGATCTTTATAGGAGCGATCCTTATTGAGTAGGTGAATTCCGAGGATAATGCCCGACCTTGCTGTCATCAGGGCTTGAATTCGGCGTGGACGAACTAAAGCTTCTTTAGAAAAACTGAATTGAGATAAAACAAAGGTAGATACAGTGAAAAATGCACAGGTTGCGAAAATTAGAATTACGGTTAAAACAGAACCTTTTTGGGATTGTAATTTGTGCATATGAAAAACATGCGGGTTTCAGTTATCTCTCCGAGACGGCGATTGGATAGGTGCCCAGCTTATCGCGCATAATAACCTCTTCAGCTCCGATCTCGTAAATTTCCTGTTCGCCGACAGTATCACCTTTTTTACATATGAAACTTTTCCCCTCCTGGTTTTCAATAATGGCAAGAGGGTTTTCTTTTGCCAGGATTCCTTTGAGCTGAAGAGGAATCCTTTGGTAGCTCGGTTTAACTATTCTTTTTCTCCTTGACGGAGGCCGGTATCCTGCGATTTTGAAAGGGGAACTCAGGCTCTTGGGCAGATTGAATTGCTTGTTGAGCTCAAGCTCGACCAAAGCATTTTTGATTGTCGGGTCCTGTAAACCGGGCAATTCCTTTGATAAGCTTGATTGCGTATTAACTTCCATTATCGCGGCGACATTCATACCTATTGACACCAGTGAATACGCCACCAGTACAACTGCGGAGGTTAAGCATGTCCATGTTATCCAGTTTTCTTTCATGTTTTTTTAGTTCCCGCTATCCGGCTGAAGAAAACAGGTTATGAGCAGTTTGGCTTTAATTTTTCCATTTTTTGAAGCGGAAACAGCTACCCGTCTGACATGAAACATATGCGGCAGACGCTCCAGTTCGGATACAAAACCTGCCAGAGATTTATAATCAGACACCAGATCGAATACAATCGGGTAGTATGTGTAAAGTCCCTCTTTTTTTTCCGTCTGAGGTTCGGTTTTTTCGAATTTAAGTCCGTATTTCCATGCTTTATCGAATATGGTCTGAAGAAGCGCGGACAAATCCTTAGGATCACTGAATCCGCTGGTCAGAGTATTTAGCCTATTCTCCAATACGGATTTCTGGGCTTGAAGCTTTTGCCTGATTTCGGAATACATGTTCTCTTCATCGATGCTTCGCTTATAACTCGATGCTTCATGACGTTTTGCCAGAGCCGTTCGCCAGGACAGAACTCCAAAATTACCGAACAGCAAAGCTGAGCAGCTTAAGCCAAGCGCAAATATTAAAGCAGCGACGGCAGTATGCTTTATTGTTTGATTTCGTGAAGCAAGCAATGAATTTTAAACCTTGTTATCGATTTTGTCTTCGCATCCCGTTCAATGGAAGATAATTGAATATTCGAGATATAGTTTTCTTTTGATAGTGTAGATATAAACTGTGTCACGGCCGATTCCGACGGCGCCCAGCCGCTGAAAGCAAGCTCGGTGGAGTGGGAACCATTGTCTTCACGCGACCCAAGTTTATCGAGGTATAATCCATTCGGTCGTGATTGAGCCAAAACCGCGAGAAGGCGTGACCATGCCGTCTGTCTTGTAAACAGCGTCTGGAGCGTTATTATGCGACCGGCCAGCTTCTTGTTGTAATCAAACCCCTTTTTAACTTCTATGTTGTTACGCAGGATTTGCTGATACTCGTTCTTGTACTGAGTTACTTTGCTTTCGTAATGAGCAGTGAGCCCCATAGGAATCAAAAGGCTGAGAACACTAAGTATAACCATTGCAGCGGCAGCTATTGCTGCGATATTTCGAATGCGCAGCATCTTAGCGGAGATTGTTTGCCCATGCAATAAAGGAGCGTATTCTTCTATTGTGTTCGCCAAAGCCAGACCGCTTGCCCTCAATTCTTCTTCATCGTTGCCCCACTGCTTCACGGCAACGACAACACCGTTTTGGGGTAGTTCCGCATGAACTTCACCGATGAAACAGACATTTTGAGGGTATTCCAAACCGGTTTTCATACTCCAGAAACGCTGAATACGGCCAATATGGGAAGATACAGGGATTTCATCCAAAGCAAACTTAAATACACAGCTTAACTGCTTTTTCCAGGTTATTCCGATTAGATACTTCTCTGCGCTTTGATATACTGAGATAAAAGAATCGGTCTTTAATTCCGAGGACTGGAGCGGGATTGTGGTCAGGAACATGTCGTCAACCGATATACCGGCCAGGTTAAGCTGCAACCTGTTAACGTGCATACCAAGTTCTACGGCAGAAGCCGTAGGGGTCATGGGTGTGGTTACATTAGCCGCACAAATCCATTTCTGCTCATCTACCCGATCTGTTACCTGCCATTGTGAGGGCATACCCAAAAAGACCCGGGATTTGAGAAGCGGCAGCTGCCCGATTGACTTTTCGGTTGGATATCGGCGTATCTTTTTAAGTGCCCAGATATTCTTGCGCAACTGTAACTGCGCGCAAACATATCCGGATTCCGAAGAGTGAATAATGCCGACGGATTGATTCTTCTTTATATCAGTCTTCATAGTAGTCGTCGTCAGAGTTCTCTTGTTCTAAATCACGCGCCGGATCTTCCTGCGCATTAGGTACAGAGGACATGGGTTCACTCGAATCGCTTTTGGTAGTGCTTTGTTCATTCATGCCGGCAAATGGTTCTTCGCTGTTATCAGTTGCTGATTTGGATTCCGACACGAATTCGTATTTGCCGTTGCCCTCTCCATGTTTCTGCATTTGACCAAGAGAAGTCTCCTCCATCCACTCCTGTTTGTTCTCCGTGGATTGCGAAAGTGTATCCGCATCCTGGTCGGCAGTGGGTTTGCGTGAACGCAACCCTTTACGAAAAAACGACCCTCCCCAGTAACTGCTGTTAGCATCAAATCTGCGAAGCTCGTCGTTTATGTTAACATGACTGTCTTTCTCAATGATCCTGGGCGTGATATAAATGACAAGATTGGTTTCATTTTCAATTTTGTTCGTCGATTTGAACAGATAACCCAGAATAGGAATGTCTCCAAGAATAGGTACCTTCTTGTGTCTAACCTGTTCATCCGAACGTAAGAGTCCTCCAAGGACAAGTGTCTGACCGTTCTCAAGCCTTACAGTTGTGGTTACACTCCGACGAAAAACGTTTGGATATCCTTCCTCATTTATACCCATCGGGTTACTTATCTCCGGTTTGATCTCGGCGGTAATCTGTCCGCTAAGCGAAATCCATGGAGTTATATCCAGCTTTATACCAAATGATATGGGTTGAAAACGGTATGTCGGATTATCCGCCGTTCCGGCTACTATTCGGTAGTATTGAGTCTGACCGACGTTGATGGAAGCCTGATTACCGTTAAGAACGGTTATGGACGGTTTGGCAAGAACCTTTGCCTTTCCTTCCTCCTCCAATAACTTCAAAGTCATATAGAATGTTTCAGGAAGCTGCCCTATCAATTCATCCATCTGCGCTCCCGCTGATGAGAATATATCTTTCAACAGTTTCCGAGCATCCTCCCCTTTTCTGTTGTATTCGACATAAGGAAACGAATAGGCATTGCTGCCTGTTTTTCCACTCGGATCATTTCCGTACTCCAATCCGTAATCCCGATTGATATCATTGCTGTATTCAACCACAATCGCTTCGATTATGACCTGAGGAGTGGGGATATCGATAGTGTTCAAAAATTCCCTTGTGCTTACGATATCCTCCGAAGTACCCGATACAAGCAATGCATTCTGCTCTTTTACAACCCGAACATTTGTAGTGGGGATATTTTTGGGTAAGATCTTCGGCACTTCATCGGCTTTTATGTGTTTCAAATGAATGAGTTCCGATTTTGACAATGCCTGTCCGGAAGGGGTCGCGGTGTTGCGATCACCAATCAGAATAACGTTTTCTTTTTGGACAAAAGTAAATTTCGTTCCGCCCAGAAGAAATGCCAGAGCTTCACCAAGGGGCATATCGTTAAGCTTTGCGTTGACCTCTCCGACTATATGCCCGTATGTCACTATTTCGATTTCGCTCTGCTCCGCGATCGCCTTGATAACATCATCGAGATTGCCGTTGGTTATGTCTATAGTAACGAAGCCTTCATCATAACCAACATAGAAATCCGAGGAATGCGATCTGCGGGATGCCGCCATAGAATGCCTGTTCCCCGCGTCTCCCATATCGGATTCGGAGCTGACCCGGTAGATGTCGCGACGGCGCCTTACTTTGAATCCATTCCCTTCAAGAAGAGCCCTTAACCCGTCGTCAAGCGGTACCTGGTACAGCTTGCCGGAAATTTTTCCTTCCATATTACTTTCCGGAACTATACTTACCGCCGCCTTTGAACTGATTTCTTTGATAAAATCTATTACGTTTACATTCTGTATGTCAACCGTCAAATAACCGCCGTGGTATCTTACAAATGAACGCTCTTCCTGGGTTGCCTTTCGTATCCGATAAACACTTCCCTGCCTGGAAACTTCCAGACCGTTTGACTGCGCAAGTACCCTTAAACCCTCCATAATCGGGACATCCGACAGATGCACAGTAACTTTACCGCTTACTTCCTTGTCAAGAATAATATTAAGATCGTACCCCTTGGATATCATCCGGACAACATCACGAATATCCGTTTCTTTAACATCAAGGGACATTTTCTGCTGACCCGAGCCGTTGGGGTTGTCAACATTTTGGGCATATAAACCGGTAAACACCAGACTGAAACAGACAGTCAGTCTAAGCAGCAAAGAATTCATTTAGCCAGTTCCTTTATCCATGTTTCTACTGAGAGACAGCAAGCTCATCCACAACAACCACTCTCAATAACTCTTGTGGAGTAGTAATTCCGTTTCTAACTTTCTCTATTCCGTTTTCTATCATGCTTATCATTCCGGAGTCGCGCGCTGCACGCCTCAGTTTGTTTTCGGAGACATTTTCGGAAATCAGGGTACGTAAAGTGTCGTTAACTGTAAATAGTTCGAATATTCCAGTTCTACCTCTAAAGCCGCTGTTCCCGCAATGCTCGCATCCGTCGGCAGTCCAGGGCTGAGGTAATTCATGCCCCTTCATCAACAGATTCCAGCGCTTTAAGGTTTCCTCATCCGCTGTCGTCTGATATTTGCAACGTGAACATAATACACGGACAAGGCGTTGGGCCAATATACCTAAAAGAGAAGATGATATCAGGAAATTGGCAATACCCAGGTCCTGAAGTCGAGTAACCGCGGAAAGTGAATCGTTGGTATGTAAGGTAGAAAAAACCAGATGGCCCGTCTGGGATGCCTGAATCGCAATACCCGCAGTTTCCTTATCTCTTATCTCACCCACCAGAATGACATCCGGATCCTGACGAAGTATCGATCTGAGGGTACGAGCGAAAGTCACCCCTGCCTTCTCATTTACCTGGACCTGATTAACCCCGTTTAGTTTGTATTCAATGGGATTCTCTATCGTGGTTATGTTGATTGCCTTGTTTTTTATGCGATTAAGACAGGCAAAAAGAGTCGAGGATTTTCCACTACCGGTAGGCCCCGTAACAAAGAGCATGCCCTGGGGTTTTTCGATAATGCCGCTTAAAGCTTCGAGTTCATGCGAAGAAAGACCGATATTTTCGAGTTCCAGAAGAGTATGATCGTGCTTTAGTATGCGAATTACGGTTTTTTCTCCGTGGTGAGTCGGCAAAGTTGATACACGAAAGTCATACTGCTTGCCTTCCTGTTCGAAACGGATTCTACCGTCCTGCGGTACGCGCTTTTCTGCAATATCCAAATCTGCCAGAATTTTGATACGTGATGTTGCAGGAACATACATCCATTGAGACAAATCCATGTAGTGATGCAAAAGGCCGTCTACTCTAAAACGAACCAGTGCTCCATCTTCCATGGGCTCGATATGTATGTCCGATGCACGCTGGCGGATTCCTTCATCAAAAATTGCCGATACAAGCCTGACCACCGGCTCAGACTCGGTGCGTTTGCGTATTTCTTCCAGCGACAGGCTGCCTGTATCTTTCTGAATGTGCTCCTCGAACTCCCTGGACAGCCTACCGACGGTTTCCTTGAACATCGAATCATTTTCGAATATCTGATCACGGATCTGCTTAAGTGCGGAAGGCATACATAAGGAAATGGTTATCAGGCGTCCGGTCTGCGCCTCTAGTTCCAGGATCGTATCGAAATCAAGCGGGTCCGCTGTGGCTATATGCAGCTGAGTGTCTGACTGCCCAAGAGGATAAAACATCCGCTTTTTCAAAATATCCAGGGGGATGTCCCTAAGGATTTTCCGATCGGCCCCTACATGCAGCTCTCTTAAAAAGGGTAATGAAAACTGCTGTGCCAATGTGGCGAAAACCGTAACCTCGTCTATGTGCCCCTCATCTATGAGAAATTGCCCGATCCTTTTTTCAGCTTGTTTTGCTCGCAACAGGCTCTTTTGCAGGATGTCAGGGTTTATCAGCTGATTTCTGAGAAGGAGTTCTCCAAAAAGTGGTAGCATACTTACTTACAATTTTAAACGATAAAATGTTATGATAAAAGAAAATACTATTTTGGACAGGGTTTTATTGATTAGAAATTCGTTTTCGTCCACAAATGAACGCTAATGGAGGCAGCTTATGGAAATTCGGTTGATAAATCGTCCGCGAATGAACGCGAATGAACGCGAATGAATACATCATAAACAAATGAAAGCCGTGAGTTTTTTATCCTGAGAATCCATTTTCATTTTCCTTCAGAGCTTCTAAACCGTTAAGATACTGCCAAAAGTTACTTTCGGAC
>CAZPHU010000013.1:45515-59067 GCA_964586285.1 uncultured Fibrobacterota bacterium
TTTTTTTTGATACCTCCAGCCCTGTTGGAAACTTCGTCCGAGTTCTTTAACCGTATTATATTTTCTGAACCTAAAACTCTGGAGGAACCTGCTTTCTTATGCAAATAACGTCTAAAGAATTGATCCTTGCACCACTACGCGGTATCACCAACCATCATTTCAGGTCATTGTTTCAAAAGCATTTCGGAGGATTTGACCAGGCAATGGCTCCATTTATTCCGACCGTACAGGCCACCAAATTCAACGAAAATTTGTTTAGAGATATTTTCCCATCCCGAAATCTATCACTCCCCCTCATTCCTCAACTTATCGGTAACAACCCGCTTGATTTTATCCGAATGTCCCGCCATATACATGAGACATACGGTTACCGGGAGATCAACTGGAATCTCGGATGTCCGGTTGGTACCGTTACCCGCAAGAAAAAAGGCGCGGGACTCCTTCTTTATCCTGAAATGATATTTTCATTCCTCGATAAAGTCTCAGAGGGCTTCCCATGCGATTTGTCGGTTAAAATCAGACTCGGTTTCGACCGACCGGATCAACTGTACCGTATGATGGAAAGATTAAATGACTATCCCATCAAAACCCTGACGGTTCATGCACGTACCGCACTTCAAATGTATGAAGGGCGTGTCGATACGAAGAATTTCGGTTGGGTATTGGAAAAGGCACGAATGCCGGTGTGCTACAATGGTGATATAACCTCACTGTCATCCTTTGAGTCATTGTCTTCACTTTTTCCCGATTCGGCGGGTTGGATGATTGGTCGCGGTGCCGTAAGTAACCCCTTGCTGGGGCGGCAAATAAAAGGTGAGTCGATAAGCGATCCGATAAAAAAGATTTACCTTTTTCATGAAGAGCTTTTCGACATATACAAGGCTCACTATTATGGTCCTGCACCACTTTTAGGTGCAATGAAAGAGATTTGGAACCACTTGCATCTGTTCTTCAAAGAAGGTAAAAAGATATTAAAGGCTGTTCGAAAGAGTAAAACCCCCCAACAGTATCAAAATACCGTCGAATCTTTTTTTAACGGTAACGATTCGCAAGCCAATAAACCATTCTAATTACTCGTCGTTTAGATTTTATGTTCGACAAAAGCGGGACTTATTGTCGAATGATTTCTAAACAGGTTCTCCGTTTCCCGTTTGCTTTTTTGGTTTCCTGATTATCCAGTTTTGCCGGAATCAGTGCTTATAGAGGCCGTATTCGGATCGATCCAGCTCCAATTTTTTAATCTCGTTATGATCCAAATCAAAAATGACGATAACCACTTTCTTGTCCTGAATCTCAATAAGCGCAAAAGAAGGGTCGGTATTTTTGTCTTTTCCCTTCTTCAAGTGCCCTGGGTTTAACAGAACATGCCCGTCTCCCAGCCTGATTTCCGGATGATGGGTGTGGCCGTGCAGAATGATATCGGCAACCGTGCGATCTTCATCATCGATATCCTTTTCGGTATGAACCAGCAACAACTGCAGGCCCATGATGCTTTCGGTGATTTTCTTGGGAAGTTTACCCGAACGATAACCCTCATGATACGTTCCCGGAACCTGCAAAATATCGATTCCCTTATCCGCCAGATCGATCACATCCTCATAATCGTCACCCAGATGACAAAGCGTTACTATGTGATGTTTCTCAATCAACCAGTCGGTGACGCTATTTAAAGTTTGCTTATTCCGATGGGTATCGGAAACCACGCCTATTTTCATAACAGGCTCCTTTTTGTGCATCGGTTATTAGTTTGATGCAGCTGCGAATGCCCAATCGAGATAAGGACTTCCCAGCTTCCAAAATCGCTCTACTTCTTCAAGGCGACAACCTTTTCTACGAGTTCTTCAAACTCCTTAAGGTAGATCTCTACCTGAGCCACGACGTTCTCGGCAGTGTAGCCAAATTTTTCATCAAGCACCTTAAACGGAGCGGATGCTCCAAAACGCTCCAGCCCAATAACTTTTCCAAAAGGCCCTACCAAATCGCGCATCGATACGGGTAAACCGGCAGTCAAACCAAGTACCGGAACTCCGAAAGGCAAAACCTTCTCTCTATATTCCCGAGGCTGTTCTTTGAAAAGAGCCTCGGATATGGCGGAAACAACACGAACTTTCATACCTTTTTCACTCTTTAACCTCAGCCCAGCCTCATACATCGTGCTCACTTCCGAACCGTTTGCCACCAGAATAACATCGGGCTTGCCGTCCGAATCCAGAACAGCATATGCCCCTTTCTGCGCCTCCAGAGCGTCCCTATAACGCTCGCCTGAGGGGTTAGCCGGTATGTCATTAAGGTTCTGACGTGATAAAAGCAGCGCAGTCGGTCCCTGGGTATTTTCCAGAGCGATTTTCCATGCAACTGTTGTCTCAGCCGCGTCGGCCGGTCGAAGCACCAGCATGCTTCGCTTACCATCAAGATTCTTCATCTTCTCAAGCAGACGGATTTGGGCTTCCTGCTCCACCGGTTGATGAGTCGGACCGTCTTCTCCAACCCTGAACGCATCGTGCGTCCACACATATTTCACGGGAAGTTTCATAAGTGCCGCGAGCCTAACGGCCGGTTTCATATAATCGGAGAAAACGAAGAAAGTACCAGCAACCGGAATCACTCCTCCATGCAGCGCCATACCGTTTACAATGGCGCCCATGGTCATTTCCGCGACTCCTGCCTGAAGGAAACCGCCGCTGAAATCCCCCCTCACAAAGCTTGATGAGTTATTCAGAAAAGCTTCCGTATTATCGCTGTTTGAAAGATCGGCGGAAGAAACGATCATGTTCTCAACTTTTTTTGCAAACAGTGCCAGCACGTTGCCCGATGCCTTACGGGAGGCGATATTTGGATTCTGTTTTATGGCGGAGAAATCTATATCGGGTATCTTGCCATTAAGGAATGAATGAAGTTTATCCGCCAGTATTCGGTTTGAGCTCTCCCACTGCTCCTGTTCTTTTTTGCGCTCTGCTACTTGCCTGCGTTTCTTATCAAGCACCTGTTTGTAAAAATCCGCAACATCCCCAAATACCTCGAAAGGATTGTGGGGATTGCCGCCCAGATTTTTTATAGTATGCTCAAAAGATGCACCGGCCTTGGAGATAGGCATACCGTGTGTGCAGGTCTGCTTTTCGAAATTCTCCTCGTTTGCGGTAAGACACCCCTTACCCATAACAGTCTTTCCGATAATCAGATACGGCTTTTTCTCTTCATCTGTGGCTCGACGAAGAGCCGCCCTGATCTGTTGAGGATCATTACCGTTGATCGTCTCCACTCGCCAGCCCCACGATTCGTACTTCTTGGCTGTATCCTCACTTGTAACCGCCTCAGTCTCATGAGAAAGCTGTATATCGTTAGAATCGTAAAACATGATATAATTGGAAAGGCCAAGATGCCCCGCTATGCGTCCAACTCCTTGTGAGATTTCTTCCTGTATTCCGCCGTCGGAAATATAGGTGTAAATATTATGGGCCGTCCATTCACCAAATCTGGCAGCCAGAAACCGCTCCGCAACAGCAGCTCCCAAAGCCATTGCGTGGCCCATTCCCAGAGGTCCGGACGTGTTCTCTATGCCTCTTTTGGGATCGTGTTCGGGATGTCCCGGCGTTGGACTTCCCCACTGACGAAACTGCTTTATCTCATCCATGGAAAAGGCGCCGGTGAGCAAGAGAACGGAATAAAGCATA
This sequence comes from uncultured Fibrobacterota bacterium, assembly GCA_964586285.1. Lineage (GTDB taxonomy): Bacteria > Fibrobacterota > Chitinivibrionia > Chitinivibrionales > CAYFVL01 > CAZPHU01. Next base: position 49,187 of record CAZPHU010000013.1, read on the forward strand.
GGAGACATATGTCCCGGATCAAGGAAAAAACGATCTCTGAAATCCCAGGCAAGATTATCCGGATCAAAACGAAGAAATTCCGAATAAAGTATATGGATAAAATCGGCTCCTCCCATTGCACCGCCCGGATGACCCGATTCAGCCTTCTCCACCATAGCCGCTGAAAGAATACGAATGTTGTCCGCGGCTCTCTTGTCCACCTTTAAATCCATTATCACTCCCGGATTGTTTGAAACTTCTGAGTAGAGGAAAATATGCTGCGGGAATTCTGCCCCACACACAAAAACGAGATAAAATATATAAAGGAGCCTGGAGAATGTGATCAAACACTGATTAGTGGATGTTCAGAAAAGTACATCAAGGATGTCATGCCGGTATAATGTCCTCCCGCACGCGGTATGATGCATCACGAATCTGTTTCAAGCCGCTGTAAAACAGTAGATAACCGTCCCGCTTAGGCGAAAGGTCGAGAGGAGGAGGATAATAGAAGAATAATTTCGGTTATTCTGAGCATTGATGGCAGTTTTTATTCCATCGCCAGTTGAAGCGCCGCATCGGCAATGCGGTAGATCGGCAGAATTTTTTCGGCTGCATCCAGTTTCACGGCCTCCCCCGGCATCCCCCAGACTACGCTGGTTTTGCGATCCTGGGCAATAGTATGAGCACCGGCACTGCGCATGGCCAAAAGACCCGCTGCTCCGTCAGCGCCCATGCCGGTCAGGATAACACCAACCGCATTAGCTCCGACATACCGAGCCACGGAATTAAATAGGACTTCGACACTGGGTCTTTGATGATGGACCTGAGGGGCTGTACGAATCCGAACCAGATACCGTGCACCGCTTCGCTCCACGACCATATGGAAGTTTCCCGGAGCAATAAGGGCAGTTCCGTTGAGGATAGATTCCCCGTCCTTTGCCTCCCGCACGGTAATTCTTGAGACGCCGTCCAGACGTTGAGCAAAGGAATGTGTGAATTTTTCGGGCATGTGCTGTACGATAACGATTCCGGGAGCGTTGTGAGGCATTGCGCGAAGCAGCTGCTCGATTGCTACAGTGCCGCCGGTCGATGCGCCGACGGCAATAATCCTGTTGGTTGTTTTGGTTAGTGACGAGTGTAGCGGGCGAATTTTTTGCATCTGATTACGCGCCGCTTTCATTCGCGACAAGTCCAGGCCTGCGGCGGCTCGTATCTGCTCTCTCAGAACCGCGAGAATATTGCCTACTGTGTAGGCACTGCCGGGCTTGCATATTACATCCACTGCTCCAGTATCAAGCGCCTCCATGGCCATGGTTCCTCCCTGAGGAGTCAGCGAACTGACCACAATCGTCGGAATCGGATGATGCTGCATTAGCTTGCGAAGAAAAGTCAATCCGTCCATGCGCGGCATTTCTATGTCCAATGTTATCACATCCGGTTGATACTCGATTATGCGGTCCCGTGCTACATAAGGGTCAGGAGCAGTAGCAACCACCTGTATATCTTTTGTCCTGGACAGCTCTTTGGTAAAGATCTGTCTGACAACCGCAGAATCGTCCACTACTAATACCTTAATCATTGAACACCGACAAAGAAAGTGGATTATTTTTCTAATTTCAACCTAATGAGAATTGCATGCCCTTCGGCATCCACCCATAATTCATTACATTCTGTAGATTGTTCCCATACTTGATTCTCGTCAATCTCGTAGGGCAATCCCAGGTCAAACACCGGTTGGCTGCCGAACAGATTTGTCAAAAGGTTACCGGTTGTCATATTAAGAAGCTCCTTAATTGCGTCCTTTCCCTTCTCGTGCGCATCGGGACTGTCTACTTCCTGTCCCAGAAGATTTGCGGCCGCAAGACAAAGGAAACTTTCTTCACACCACAATGTCATATTCCCTTCCCTATGCCCTGAAAAGTTTATTCCTACCCCAACCGGCGACCAATCATCGTCTTGAGGAATTTCGGTGTCATTCATGGGATCGATAAAGATGAACGCACCTTCACCAAAGACCTTATTAACGACATCGAACATTATTTCATGAGTATTATTATCCGGCATTCCAACCTCCTAATGTTTCCATGATTACATCTCGAATATCCTCAGGAGTAAAAGGTTTTCTCAGATAACCCTTTATACCTTTTTTCTGTAGTTCTTCGATTCGGGTAGAGCTTCCCTCCGTTGATACGACTACAACCGGTATTTCCTTATACTCAGGATGATCCAGCATGGTATTAATCATTTCTATTCCATTCATCTGAGGCATATTGATATCGGAGAAAATGATATCAATCCAGTTGCTTTCCAGCAAAGACATAGCATATTTGCCATTTTGTGCCTGTAAGATTTTCCGAACCGGTAATTTAGTCATTCCCAGCGCTCTTTGTAACATGGAACGAATAGTCTCGGAGTCATCAACTATTAAAATTGTATACGCCATTGAACACCTTGCCTAGGTTATTAAGTACAAGAAATAAATGTTATAAAGTATTTTCAGGTTAAGGCTTCTTTATTCAGATTTCGAATAAGTTTGAGACACGCCTCAGCTTTAAATGGTTTTTGTAAAAAACCTTTAACCCCAAGAGATTCTATAAGTCTTGAGATTACGTCCTTTTTAGACAACCCGCTTATACTGACGATCGGGATTTTTGAGTGACGCAATCTGATTATGATTTCTTCTCCCTTTATTCCAGGCATAACTATATCTGTAAAGATTAAATCCACCTTGTAGACTGAAAGTAGTTCTATGGCATCATGACCACTTAGCGCACTATAGACGTTATGTCCCTCAGACTCAAGTATCTCCTTTAAAGACTCCAGCACCAGTTTGTCATCATCGATCAACAGTATGTTCATACTTCCTCCGGAAGGTATTTTGAAACAAAACAAATTTTTTTGAATTCGTTTTCGGTTTCAACATCCAATTCCCAATTTACGACACTAACTTTCAAGCATCATTTGACACTTGATTCTCACAACGGTGGCATTTCAATATTATACACATATTCAATGATGCTCATATGTGTTCAAAGATCGATTCTGTTGCCATTACTTACAATCCAGGACTCACCTGTTTTCATCTCCAGATACAATGTTCTTGGAATTACATTTCCGACATGCTCCGCGGCTATCAACACATTGTTTTTCCAAAACATCTTCCTTGCCATTATCTCATTTCTCTTTCCTATAGCAAAGAAATCGCTCTTGGCCAGCACTTGAGCACCTCCGGCAATTACCACTCGCAAGTTCTCCTTTTTAGCACCAAGCTTATAAGCCTCGCGAAATAAACGAGGTATACCGACATCACCGAACATAAAAGGATTATTTGCTGCTTTTTTTTCATCGATACGCGATTGAGGCAGCATAAAATGAAGCATACCGCCCACTCCGGCTTCCGAATCATAAATAGTGATACCGATGCATGAGCCCAGTGCATGAGTCACAAGAACATCTGATGCACTTGTACTCAATTTCATATCTGAAACACCTACGATTATTCTCATCTTATTGTATTTTTCCGTATGTATTCATTTGAAACCGATCTATTCGGTATTATGTTTTTGTGCAAAAACCGCCTGTCTAATCCGATCCTTAAACTTGATCGGGGATGCTTTTTATTACTCTACTAATCATTTCAATCTTATCTGCGGCCCGGATACTTGCCTGTAATATCATTTTGATCCTTTTTTCCAAAACCTTATCCAGGGCAAGTCCATCTTTATTCAGGTTGGAGAGCTTTATCATGTCCGCATATCCCGCAACCGCGCCGAGCATATTGTTACAATCATGTGCCAACTTTGACAGAGTCTGAGTATATTCGCGAGAAGCCTCTATGTCATGTGTCTCTTTTGCTTTTATCTTACTCATGATCACCGCAACATGAATTCGGTCTTTATGTGTTAATTGAAAACTAACCATTTCAGCACAATATATTTTGTCACCAATCACTATTTTTTGCTCAAAAACATAAATCCCCTCAGCAATACAGTATTGAATAAAATCACACCTACTCTGCGTGCCCAGAAACGTGGTAAACGAAACGTTCGATGTGTCTTGTAAGGAAATGCCGAAAAAGTCACAGGCCCGCCTGTTTGCCCATGCGACATCCGCGTTTAGATTTACAATTATAACCGGCTGTGATGCATTCTCCATCTTTTCCGCCCAGCATGGGCTTTTAGACTTTTCGCAATTATTATTTTCTTCTGAATGATCCTTTGAAATCATAATAACGTCCAATCATTTCTTTTCATAGATCGACGGTTTAACAAGTTTGAATCCGCTGAGTATACCTGTAAGACTTTCAGCATGTCCCACAAAGAGAAATCCCCCGGGTTTAATAAGACGAAAATGCTCATCCAGTAAACGTTTGCGTACGGGATTATCGAAGTAGATCATGACATTTCTGCAAAAAATCGCGTCCATCGGGCCGTGCATGGGAAAAGGAGTAACCGAAAGATTAAGCCGTTTGAATAAAACCAACGAACGTAATGAATCTTTAACACGATATGTTTTTATTCCGTTCTCCGAGGTTACGGAAAAGTATTTCTCACGCAGCTGAGTTGAGACTGTTTTAACCTTTTCTTCCGCATACTCTCCCTGAACGGCCTTATTCAGGATGCGGGTAGAGATGTCGGTTGCAAGGATCTTAGTGTCAGTCGAATATCCTTCAGATGCTTGTTTTATAATCATGGCCATGGTGTAAGGTTCTTCACCGCTTGAACATGCAGCCGACCAGAATCGGAAACGATGCTGTCCTTTTTGCACCCATTTACGCATCTGCTCCGAAAGAAAATCAAAATGAGCGGACTCTCTAAAGAAGCTTGTTACATTTGTAGCAATTGCGTCCAGAAGTTGAACGATCTCCTCACCGGTTTTGTCCCTGTTCAAATGTTCTAGATATTGACGATAGTCACAAATGTTTAATGCCCTCATCCGTTTACCAAGACGTGCGGATACAAGCGCCTGCTTGCCTTCATTTAGCGCGATGCCGGCTTTTTCATAAACGAGAGTTCGTATACTGTCGAATGTCTTTTTATCCATGTTTGTTTCCCGCACAAATGGTGCGTGTATTTTTCTACCAGATTTCAGAAGGCCAGTCGTGTGATCTGAGCGAATGCACCTTCAAAACGGCAACATGTCCGCTTGTCGTATCAAACAAGATCTTTCGCCCAAGTATTCCACCAACATCCTCTGAAATAATTGTAATATCTTTCTTTCTTAAGTAAGAGCGTGCAACGGCGATGTTTTCTTCTCCTATATTTTGCCCCCCGGCTCCCCGAGGATAACTCCCGCCAAACAGCTGTGCAACGATTTCCTTCCGATCACATTTCTCTTCATCCATCAATCGGATCAGCGCCGTCATGGATGCATCTCCGTAACGTGCCGTTGCGGTTTTAGGGTTTTGCGCCCTCGGATACATGAAATGATTCATGGCACCGACCTTACTTTTTGCACACCATAAACACACCGATACACAACTACCTAGAATCGTGCGAATTATATCTGCTTCTTTACTCAGGATAATCTGTCCCGGTTCGAGTGAGAATGTAACCGGCGGCCGTATCGTGTTTGGAAATCGACGTTCCCGCATAGCATAAATGTATACAATGGGGAAAGCACCTGCTTTCCCGATTGTATTTTATATTTTAGAAAACCACCTTTGAATTCACTTCTTACCTTTGTGTCAATTGTTTTACAACCGAGGCTGCGGCGATTCTTTTGGCTTCTTTTACTTCGTGACCTTCAAAGGCGATATTTTCATTCTTTATACCGTCAACGAAAGAAACCAACTGCGCTACCACTGTATTGAGTGTTTGTGCCTGAGCGGAAAGCTCTTCGCTTGAGGAAGCAGTCTCTTCGGCATTTGCCGCATTACCCTGAGTCATCTGATCCATCTGCGCAACCGCCGTGTTTATCTGTTCTATCCCCTGAGCCTGCTCGGAGCCGGCGGCCGAGACTTCCTCTATCAGCTTAGCAACCTTTATTGCGCTCTCCGCAATCTTTTCTATTGATATGTTTGTCTCATCGGCTAAATTGACACCATTCTCAGAATGCTTCTGTGATCCTTCGATGAGAACCGCGGTATCCTTGGCGGCTTGGGCAGCTCGCTGTGCAAGGTTTCTTACCTCCTGGGCCACAACTGCAAACCCCTTGCCTGCCTCACCGGCCCGAGCAGCTTCGACTGCTGCGTTTAGCGCAAGAAGATTCGTCTGGAAAGCAATTTCATCTATGTCCTTGATAATTTTGGCGGTCTCATTGGCTGAGCCTTTGATCTCGCCGATAGCTCCAACAAGACGATTCATCGCGTTTTTACCCTGCGATACCAAGTCTTTAGTATTGCTCATGAGACCATTTGCCTTGTTCGTATTATCCGCACTCTGCTTTGTCATTGAAGACATTTCCTCAAGACTGCTGGATATTTCTTCGAGGCTGGATGCCTGCTCGCTTGCTGCTTCCGAGAGCTGCTGGCTTGATGAAGAGAGCTGACTGGAAGCTTCCGATACCTGGTTTGACCCTGTCCGTAAACTACCAATTATGTTATTTAATACCGAACTTATGGACCGGCTCAGAAAAATACCAAGTCCAAGTGCAGCGAGAGTTCCCAGTATGATGCCTACAATGGTCATGACTATTGCCGAGCGTGCGCTCTTTACAGCGTTTTCGCGTTCCCGGTGTGCCGTATCCTCGTTGATTTTTACGATCTGGTCCAAAAGACCAAGCGCAACATCTTGCTTTTCGGATGCTTTCTCCATGGCCTGCAACTCCATTTGAGTATAAAGCTCTTCCGCATCCCTTGCATATCTGAGCATTTCGTCGAATTGTTCGAAGGTCTTTTGAGCGGCAGGCACCATCTCCCGATTGTATTTGTCAAACCCGTCCTGTATTCTGCCTGTTTCTACCAGGCCCTTAATTTCTTTTACTTTTGAATGAAATGCTCTGTGATAAGCATCGATCTCATTGATCTTTTCTCTGATAATATCGCTGCTTCCATCATATGATGTACACCACTTTCCAAAAGCACATGCGTTATGATCATCACCGCCGGCGTAAGATTCTCTCTGCTGAAGTGCTTCCAAAATTCTAAGCATCCCCTGATAATGATCTCCGCGAAACCCCTCAAGCTCCGATCTCAACCCAGAAGGGTCGAATATTTTAATTTCTTCGAGCTTGTCTACAAATGAGAAAAATTTCTCGTTTTCTCTTTTCCAGTTTTCGACTGCAGGGACGAACTGATTCCATAATTCGGACTCTTTTTCAGTCTGCGGCAAAGGCTCGTAAATAGCCCACCCTTTCTCATAATACTCTCGGCCACTTTTTACATTGTCGAACTGGCGTTGTCTTTGTCTTTGACTTAATTTCGGGTCTAGAAGAGTACGTTGGGCAGAATTAACAACTTCAAAGCCGTTTCTTATCATGAAGAGGCCCTGTATACTCGGCAGGCTAACATCACTTATCTCCCGTATTCTTTTCCCCAGTCCTGCCGCACCATTCCACCCTACAACTCCAACGATCATGGTTATAATCGAGACGATTATAAAGCTGCCAATAAGTTTTGTACTTAGTTTCACATGTAATCCTTTTAATTAGTTAAACAAGTGCCTGAAACCTGATCCTGTAAAAGGGAAGCCCGGATCGCGGGCTTCCCTTTTTGTCTAGTTAAAATTCAGACAAATCATTGTCATCATCGAAAGGTATTACATCCGAGGGATTAATTACCTTTTTTTGTTCAACGGTATTTCGAGAGGGTTGGCTTTTGTTCGCTAAAACCGGCCTTTTAGTCTGAGTTTTAAGAGCAACATTACTCTCAACTAGAGGCCGATGTACTCCACTTGTTTTTTGAGTGGCAACACTCACTGAAAATTGACCATTTTCGTGTCCGCCCTCGACCAAACTTACAAGATTCTTTACAATATCATTCATATTGGCCGCTTGGGCGGACAGTTCCTCACTTGCCGATGCCGACTCTTCGGCATTGGCGGCATTACCCTGAGTTACCTGATCGAGCTGGGCCACGGCCGTATTAACCTGCTCTATTCCCTGAGCCTGTTCGTTACTTGCCGCCGCGACTTCCTGGATAAGATTCGCCACTTTGCCTGCACTTTCGGAAATGGATTCCATGGCTTTACTTGTCTCATCGGCTAATCCTACGCCATTTTCCGCATTCTTCTTAGATTCCTCTATAAGTGTTGAGGTATCTTTTGCCGCTTCCGCCGCGCGTTGAGCAAGGTTACGCACTTCTTCCGCAACAACCGCAAACCCTTTCCCCGCTTCACCTGCACGTGCTGCTTCAACAGCCGCATTGAGTGCAAGCAAGTTGGTCTGAAATGCAATTTCATCGATATTTTTCAAAATCTTTGCAGTCTCATTTGCACTGTTGCTTATATCTCCAATGGCTTTAGACAAGCGCCCCATGGCATTTTGTCCCTGACTGACCAGCTCATTGGATTCGTTCATCAGTCCCTCGGCTTGTCGGGAATTTCCGGCATTCTGTTTTGTCATTGACGACATCTCTTCCAGGCTGCTGGAGATCTCTTCCAGTGATGAGGCCTGCTCACTTGCCCCCTCCGCCATCGACTGACTGGATGAAGAGACCTGATTGGAAGCTGCGGCAACCTGTTCCGACCCCTTTGTCAAACCATCGATTATAACTCGAATCGGCTTAGTTATACCGCGGGTGATAAAGATTGCCAGGGAAACACCTACCAACAGAGCAATCACAAGCCCGATAATCATTATGGTTGATGAAACCGCAAGAAGTGACATCGTTTGTTGTCCAATATCAACGGCCTGCTCCATTCCTGTCGTAGCAATCATTTGAGCGCGTGACAGTATTTTGTCCGCTTCATTCTCTCTCATTTCCTGCGTCTTATTACGCTCTTCCCACAATTTTAGAATGTTTTGCATTGTGTTTTTGTACTCATTGCCGGCTTCCTGAACAACATCTATCTGACGAATGTCTTCGGCCATATGCGTGATTTTGCGCAGCGCGACGAATTTATCATCTATACTGTCAAAGTTTAATATTGCGGTTCTAATCAGCTGGGGTTCTCTGACTGCTTGTGCTCTCCATGTTTCTATTCTTGTGGCGTTTCCAAAGTCAATAACGTCATTAATTAAATTTATTTTTTCCAAACGCTCACTCAGTTTTGCGGCACCGACCTCTGCATATGTTTCTCTTCGCATTTCCTCATTTTGACTTTCAAGAAATGCAGCGCATGCTTTCATATAGGTCTCAGCCGAAGATTCCAGCACTGTTCGTTCATCGTTCATGTTTTTTGTAATATCCTGAGTTTTTCTCGCATGCCCTTCATACGCAGTTAACGCTTCTTCAACTTCATCAACAGCTCCTTTTAGTTTAACGAGATGTTTTGCGTTATCGGCCAACTGTTTTGCCTCTTCCAGACTTTTTCTTACTTTGTTAAGATTTATCTGAGCTTCCTCATAAAACTGTTCATCTTCACTGTAAGTATAACCACGCATTGCAAACATGGTATTTTGCGAATTTCTTTCTAATTGTGACGACAAGTTTACTTCAGGCATGTACTCGTTAGCCAGGCGGTCGGTCTGAGTACTTACCCTGGACATATTCCAAACGGCCATACCTCCAAGAACTATGGCAATCAATACAAGCGCACCGAATCCGGTGCCGATCTTTGCTCCTAGACTCATGTTTTTAAACATCTGTTTCACTCCTTTTTTATCGCGCAATCTTTGCCAATGAATTGATTTCAGAATCCGAAAGAACATTGTTAATGTCAAGCAGCATCTTGACGTTGTCGCCTACTTTACCCATGCCCATAATAAAATCCGTACCGTTTGTTTCTCCAAAAGCTGGTGTTTCTTCTATACTCACGGCATCTATATCCGGATCTTCAAGCAGTTCATGATAGTCCATAAGA
>CAZPHU010000014.1:0-58101 GCA_964586285.1 uncultured Fibrobacterota bacterium
ACTTGGCAACCTGGTGGAATCCCGCCGCACTCGCGGACGTGCAAAACAAGACACTCGTTCTGGGAGGAGCCTATCGTTCCTTCGGACGCACTGACGGTTTACTTGGATATGAATTTCGGATCCCGCCTCGTATTTCCATGGGAATCAGCGCTCTATACAGGGGCGATCCGTTTCTGGACGATCTTCGCGACAAAGAGGGCGATAAGCTTGAAAGCGGCGCGTATACGACTTTTAATTTCAAAGTAGGTGTAAGCTATCTGATTCGCCGTAACCTGACCGCCGGTGCATCAATCGGTATATATTACCAGAAGCTTCCAACCGGATACGACGAGCGTGAAAAAAGTCTCCTATACTCCTCGGCCACTGCAATCGGCGGACTCGATCTTGCCGTAAAATACGCTCTTCGTCCGTATCTGACTTTTTCCGCCGTACTAAAAAACATCAACACCAGTTTCAACTGGCAAATACAAAACGGGCAAGAGCTGGATGAAAATCTTGAGGAGTCGTTTCCTATGACTCTTACCCTGGGCTCTCAATTCACGACAAAGCTGTTGGGCTATCCGCTGACCTGGAACAGCGACGCGGTAATCTATTTGTTCGAGAGCGGACTGGAGCCGATCTCCCATCCGACGCTTGTATGGAATAACGGTGTGCAGTGGCAGCGATGGGAGCAATTTCACCTGCGCCTTGGGCTTAGAGATGTAACGGTAAGCAGTGATCTTTACAGGCATAGCGATCTTTACCGGGATACTTTTTCTCCGGCTTTGACAGCGGGTTTCTTTATGGATCTTTCGTCACACCTGAGAAATACCTCACTAAATTACGCTCTGACCACCGATAAGGTTTGGGCGGGAGTTGAACAACAACTCGATTTTGTAGTCTCTTTTTGATAAACATTATTTATGGGATATACAGTATGTCGTACCGATCTAACCAACACAGGTTTACGTCACGTACACTTTTGTTTCCGGCCTTGACGTTCGCTTTAGTTCTTTGTGCCCACGCGGAGATTAAAAAGAATGTTGCGTATCCGGGATTTCAGCTTCTGGAAGAGCCTGTTTCTCCTCGACACCTGGCGATGGGCTCCGCGGGAACCGCCGGAAACGGAAGCGGGTTTGCCTATTATAATCCGGCGATGCCGTTTCTCAACACTCAAAGGTACCTGACTGCCGAATACGGTCGCTCACCGGGAGATTTGCAACGCGCGCACTTTGAAACAGCCATACCTTTTTCGTCATGGTATATCGCCGCGGCCATTCACACCGAAACTATAAGTGATATTTTCGGAACCTCTTTTGACGGGAATCTGCCTGAGTATAACATTCCGTTTTCATCTCAGCTGTCCAATGTGTCCATTGGATTGGGTTATATCAAAAACGATCTGCTATCGGTTGCCTTGAGCCTTTCGGGAATTCAGGAGCGCATCGAAAAAGAATATGCCTACGCGGCATCTATAAGCGCAGGCCTTGCGTATAAGCTCATTCCGGATAAGTTTCATGTCGGTCTGGCAGCTTTTCATCTTGGAAAAGCAACCAGCTTCCTGGACTCTACCATGGATTGGGGAGAAGGATCGGCACTACCCATGTCAGGACGGTTGGGTGTTTCGTGGCAAGATACGCTAAAAATGATTCCTTACACCTTCCAGGGCGACATTGTGTTTCGTAACGCCGACAAGAGGGTAATGGTTCCCGTCGGCCTGGAAGTGCGCCCCATACAACCTCTGGCTCTGAGAATCGGAAAGCGGCTCAATCATGATACCGAGATTTTTAATATCGGATGCGGTATCGACATATCGCCGCTTTCAGCGGATGTATCGTTTGTCATACCTAAGTTGCGCTCCGATACCGAGCTAAAATGGCTGGTTGGTGTTACTTACACACTGAAATCATCCTCAAAAAGCACTTCCTCAAACGGTTCAAGCCCACCTGCATCCATGCAGGAAGTGCAAGATAGGCCACTTAGTTCAGAATCTGCTTCCGATACTTTGAGCAAAATAAAAGAAAACAAAGACTTGTCGGACAGCGCGCCCAATAGTATTATTGAGGAAAAAGCCGGCGCCGATCCGGATACGGTTGATTGTACAGACGGTGTCGAAAGCGGTTTGACTACACCGGAAGAGAAACCGGATATCGTTTTGCAGCCTGCTGCAGCCGAGGATGAACAAAGCGGCAAAGAGGCTGCCGAAATTGAAGGTACTTCCGATCCAAAGCAGGCATCCGAAAAAGAAGCCCCAAAAGAGGCTTTGGATGAAAAAGAGATTACGCCCGACACCGGCCGGCGGCAGAGTGCGAATTCATTAGAGTCGAAGGAATCACAACCATAACGAAAATCGGCGCAAATAAGACGAATAATGAACCGCTGTTAACGAAATAATACGTATGTGATCGCTTATGAAAGCTTTTGTGCGACAAACTTTTAAATGCGTTCACAAAACTCTTTTAAGATGATAACATTTGTTGTATATTTTTTTGAACCACAGTAAGTTATAAACGTCGGCTTCCACAGTGAAAACCGCGATCAGATAAGGCGTTTTAATATGTTTCCATTTCTATCAAATGACCTGGGTATTGATTTAGGCACGGCCAACACTCTCATTCACGTGCGTGGAAGAGGGCTTTTGATCGATGAGCCGTCAGTAGTTGCTTTGGATAAAGAGTCCAAGAAAGTTGTTGCAATCGGTTTGGATGCCAAGAGGATGCTTGGGCGCACTCCCGGGGAGATCGAAGCGATCCGCCCGATGAAAGACGGGGTTATCGCCGATTTCGATCTGGTAGAGCAGATGCTAAAATACTTCATCAAACGGGTTCAGAAGTATCATTCATTTTTCAGACCGCGCGCAGTAATCGGTGTGCCTTCGGGAATCACGGAGGTCGAAAAACGTGCGGTTATCGATTCTGCGGAAAGTGCCGGAGTTCGAGAGGTATACCTGGTAGCCGAACCTATGGCTTCGGCGATAGGAATGGGCATTCCGGTCAACGAACCTTCGGGTAACATGGTAATCGACATAGGCGGCGGTACGGCCGAAATCGCGGTCATAGCGCTGTTTGGAATGGTTTGCGACATGTCGGTGAGAATCGGTGGAGACGAAATGGATGAGGCGATCGTTTCTTACCTGAAGAAAACATACAACCTTTTAGTCGGAGAAAGCACAGCCGAGCAGATCAAAATCAGGATCGGATCCGCGTTTCCGCTGGAGGACGAGCTTGAGATGGAGGTAAAGGGAAGGGACCTGGTTGCCGGTATACCCAAAACGCTGCGTATCACTTCGACGGAAATCAGGGATGCTTTGAATGAACCGATCTCAACAATCGTTGAAGCCGTGAAACAGGCTCTTGAGCAGACCCCACCGGAACTCTCGGCAGACATTCTTGATAAGGGAATTATCATGACCGGCGGCAGTTCGATGCTGCGCGGGCTGGATGAACGTCTCAGACAAGAAACCAATCTGCCGGTAAATGTCATAGATGAACCGTTGACCTGCGTAGCGCGTGGGTCACTTAAAATAATAGAAAATCTCGAAACCTATCGGCCTGTTCTTATGAACTCGGGCAGAAGAGGCAGATAACCTCCTTTACTGCTCTCTTGTGCCGGGAATCTGTCTGACAATTATATGCATTGGATTATTCAGTTTATCGGACGGCACAAAGATGTGTCGTCCTTGTTCCTGACCATACTTTTGAGCCTCTGGATGCTGTCGATCAACAGTACAAAACAACAACAGGTTGCCAGGGCTCTTACTCTTTCTGTGTTTTATCCGTTTCAATTCACTTTTCAACAGATAACACGTGCGCATAATATTTTCTCGGAAAATAAAAGATTGCGCGAAGAGCTTACACAGGTTAAAACCAGAGTCACACTTTTAGAAGAGAAGGCTGCCGAAAATCAACGCCTTCGTAGTTTACTCGGCTTTGGTCAGGATTTCTCTTTCCATCTGCTGCCTGCACGCGTGGTTGCCCGGGAGCCGTCGCACCTGTATCGCAGCATGGTCATAAATGCCGGTAAGAAGCAGGGTATCGGCCTCTATATGCCGATCGTAACCAAAGACGGAGTCGTTGGGAAGGTTATCCAGACGCTTCCTCACCTGAGTCTGGCTCAGATACTCAAAGACCCCTCCGCCCGCACCAGCGTGATGATAAAAAGAACTCGTTTTGTAGGGATTTTGGAGACCGAAAATGGACGGAATTTCTTCATCCGGTATCGCAACCATGTCGATGTACAACCCGGTGATTCTATAATGACTTCCGGGCTAGGAGGTATCTATCCCAAGGGATTGTCGGTTGGGGAGGTTACAAGAATCACAAGCAATCACGATCCGTTATTCAAGAAGGCCTTCATCAAACCCTCTGTTGATTTCGAACATCTGGAAGAGGTTTTTGTAATACGACTGTCGCCGCAATGGAGCGCCTTTCAAACGGAGCTTGATTCAATAGAGTTCGATCGATGATAGGAACGATATTAAAATGGACCGGACTTTTTGTCCTTTTCCTCGTTTTGCAGACAACGATTGTCCCGGCTATTGCGATAGCCGATATTAAGCCGGATTTTTTGATTCTGGGTCTCTTTCTCCTGGGGATCAGGACGGGAGTAACGCCCGGACTCTATGTTGGTTTTCTCATTGGCCTGGGCCAGGATATCTACTCCCCATCGATACTGGGGCAGAATGCGTTATCCAAGACCATGATGGGGTTTTTCGTAGGTCTTTTCAATGAACGCTTTATGCGCACCGATCCCATTCTTAAACTGATCATTTTGTTTCTGGCATTTATTCTTCATGATACAGTATTCACAATCATTCTCGTAGTCAAAACAGAGGCGGATATGAGCATTCTTGCCCCTGAGTTGGTTACCCGTACGCTGCCGCGCGCGCTTTATTCCGCATTTTTCGCGGCGTTTCTATATGTTTGGGATTATTTTGTTAAACCCTCAATCAGACATTAGTATCTCATGCCGTTAAGAAGAAGACTGGAAGACGAGCAACAGGAACGCACACGCAAAAGCCTCTGGCTTACCGCGGCGGTTTCGTTTTTTTTCCCGCTTCTTCTGGCCCGTCTGATATTCATTCAGGTGATAGACGCCGATACAAACATCCGCCTCTCCAAACAAAACCAGATGCGGCTTAAACCGATTATAGCTCCCAGGGGAAAGATATTTGATCGAAACGGTCTTGTTCTCGCCCGTAACCGCCCCTCTTATTCGATTGGCATACTCCCCTACCGAATGAAAGACAGAAGCAGGGTTCTTAATAATCTGCTGCTTATCAGGGATGTATCGGGAGAGCCGATATTCGACAGCCTGGATATTCTGCAGCGAATGCGCAAGGCTCAATATAGAAGATTTGACCTCACCCGTTTGAAAGAGGACGTCTCAATCGATATCGTAAGCGTCATCGAAGAGCATTCCATGCAGATTCCGGGGGTTGTGGTTGAAACAGAGGCCAGGAGAGAATACCCTCTGGGACCGGATGCGTTTCACGTACTGGGTTATATGAGCGAAATTCCGGAGGAGAAATTCGATTCGCTTAAGAATCTTGGATATCTTTACGGTGATCTCATCGGCAAAAGCGGTCTCGAGAGAGAGTATGAGGATGTGTTCAGGGGAGAAAACGGGCACGAATATATCGAGGTCAACGCCTATGGAAAAAGCCTTGGGCCGATAAAAAGCATGCCTCGCGCCGAACCCACGTTTGGAAATGACGTTTATCTTACCATAGACAGGAAACTTCAGGAAGCCACGGCTAAAGCTTTTCCCGATTCGCTTAAGGGAGCGGTTGTCGCATTAGATCCGCGCAACGGTGAAGTCCTGGTTATGTACAGCAATCCATCCATCGATCCGAATATCTTTTCTATGGAAACTTCCGTGCGTGCAAAGAACTGGGCGGAGGCGGCCCTTAACTCCGATTTGCCGCTGAATAATCGTGCGACCTCCGGAACCTACACTCCCGGTTCAACGTTCAAATTGATAAGTGCCCTTGCAGGCCTTGCCGAGCACAATATCAGGTCGACCGATTACATGCCTGTGGCCTGTCATGGAAAATACCGAATCGGAAGACGAATCGCTCACTGTTGGAAACTCAGCGGCCACGGATATCTGGATATGCGAGGTTCGATCAAACATTCATGCAACGTGTATTTCTATCAGCTGGGGTTGAGGCTTGGAGATGAAACGATAAATAATTACGCAACGATGTTCGGCCTTGGAGAGTACACGGGCATCGACCTTCCATCCGAGCGTCGCGGATGGCTCTCGGGTGAAGATGCTTATAACGAACGCTTTGCCAAGCGCGGCTGGAAGTGGACACGTGGTTTGGTACTTGATCTTGCGATCGGACAAACCCAGATTTCCACCCCTCTTCAACTGGCACAAATGATTGGGGGGCTTGGAAATGGAAAGGTTATCTATAAACCCCACCTTTTAAAAGAGATCCGCAACCGGGAGGGAATCGTATTAAAGCAAAACACTCCAGTCGTTACCCATTCACTGGATTTGGAGCCCGGCATTATTGAAACGATTCGCAAGGCTATGGAAGACGTGATCAAGCCGGGTGGAACAGGCGGATGGTCGCGAGTCCCGGGAATTCCAGTCGGCGGCAAGACCGGAAGTGCCGAGAATCCTCACGGAGAAAAGACACACGCGCTATTCGTTGCATGCGCGCCGGTGGACAATCCAGTTATTGCCATCAGTGTGGTTGTGGAAAATGCGGGCCACGGGGGCTCTGTGGCGGCTCCGATTGCCGGCGACATCCTGCGTTATTATTTCTCCGAAATCCCGGAAGGTAAGGCGCTTGTGGAAGAATATGAAAAGAAGGGTTACAAAAACTGAAAAAGATGGATTTACATGGAAACCTTAAGTAAAAAAGGACGATTCGATTTTTCGTTGTTCTTTACAGTTATAACGCTTTGGGTTATCGGCATAGTGCTCATATACAGCGCCACCCATATTCACGAAAGCGGTCCTCTGGCGTATGTTGCACGCAGTCAGGTGATATGGGTCAGCATGGGTATAATGGTTATTCTGGCTATTGTATCCATACCGACTCGACTTTATCACGCCTTTGCTTATGTTTTCTATGGAGTATCCCTTGTACTCCTTGTATACGTTATATTTACCGGCATCGTGAGCAAGGGAGCGGGGCGGTGGATTGCCGTGGGACCTATACGTTTACAGCCCTCTGAGTTTGCCAAGATAGGGCTTCTTTTTGCCCTTGCACGGCATCTTTCCAAAAACACAATCAGTCTAATGGATTTAAAGACATTCATCATGCCGGGGATTCTGATTCTGGTACCTTTCGCGTTGGTGTTGAAACAGCCTGATTTGGGAACCGCCCTGGTGTTTTGCGCCATGTCGCTGCCGATGTTTTTCTGGGCCGGGATGTCGCTGCTGGAACTTTTCTTTCTAACCTCTCCGGGTATTTCGATAATCCTTTCCGCCATACCCCTTATTCTCTCCTACGGACGCCCCGAATCTTTGGGCGTATTAGGTGCGATTCCCTGGGGGATTTTCTTTCTGGTACTCTGTACGATGCTTTACCTGACTCGCCCACCCTGGCTAATTACAATTGGCGTAATCGTGGGCAATCTGTTATCCGCAACCTTTACCACCGTATTGTGGAACAGTATTCTGCAAGATTATCAGAAAAAACGCATCATAAGCTTTATCGACCCTCAAATGGATCCGTATGGTTCCGGATACCAGGTTATCCAGTCTAAAGTGGCGATCGGCTCCGGACACCTTTTCGGCAAAGGATACCTTCAGGGAACACAAACCCGACTTTCTTTCCTCCCTGAGCAACACACCGATTTTATTTTCTCTGTACTGGGAGAACAATTCGGGTTTTGGGGATGTACGGTGATACTATTACTATTTTTATTCCTGATTGTCAGAGGGTATCTGACAACACAGAATATCAGAAACAGGTTTACCAATCTGGTAGTAGTAGGGTCAGTATCCATTATTGCTTTCCATTTATTCGTAAACGTCGCGATGACAGTGGGTATGATGCCGGTTACAGGACTGCCGCTGCCGTTTCTAAGCTATGGTGGTTCCTTTACCCTGACCATGGCAATACTCGTCGGTTTTTTACTCAATGCAAAGGTCAGTGATCAGACGTTTTGAGAAAAATTGGTTTTTCGGCAATATTTCACCCCTCTTAATAGTATTTTACCGTAAAAGAAATGACTATCTATATGAAAGGAAATAGTAATGCACCCGGTACTTTTTAAATTGGGTCCACTTCCAATCCACTCCTACGGTCTGATGCTGGCGTTGTCATTTCTACTCGGCATCTGGTTGTCTTCCGTACGTGCACGACGTCGTAATCTGGACCCTAATTTTGTTTCCGACATGGGATTCTGGGTAATTCTTTCGGCTATTGTGGGTGCGCGACTGTACTATGTTTTTCTCCATTTCGAAGAATTTGGGGGGAATCTTGCCGCGATTTTCAACCCCTTTCACGGGGGCACACTGGGAATCGGCGGGTTGGTTATGTACGGCGGGTTTATAGGGGCCATTATCGGCGGTTTCCTGTTTTTTAAACTCAAGAAATTGCCTTTCTTACCGTATGTTGATGCTGTTGCTCCCAGCCTTGGCTTTGGAATCTTTCTTACACGCATAGGATGTTTCCTAAACGGCTGTTGTTTTGGGGGACCGCACAGCGGAGCATGCGCCGTTTCGTTCCCGGCATCCAGTCCGGCCGGGCAGTATCAATTAAGCATGCACGCCGAGAGTTTGTTTGCGTCCCAGCTCTTTGCATCGGGCGCGGGATTGATCATCGCCTTTTTGGTACTGTTTGCGGGTAAAAAACGGTTTTTCGCCGGTTTTGAATTCTATCTTACTGGCATTCTTTACGCTGTCGCGCGTTTCTCTATCGATTTCACCCGCTATTATGCCCCCGATGAGCGAGTAGCCGGTTTAAGTCACAACCAGATTGTCTGTATAGGACTTTTCATTCTCTTCGGCGGCCTTTTGCTCAAAGGCTTTCTTTTCGATACCCAGTCCGAGAAACAGCAGACAGCGGCAAAAAATGAGTCAAAGACGGATAAAAGCGCTTCGCCTGAAAAGGAATCTCTTGCTCAGGCAAGTGGAATCAACAACTAATCTCTAGGATATCATGAGTTCTCACTCCGGAAAAACGGGCGGCGTTCTCTCCTGGAATGCCGCCCGTTTTTTTTCCTCGGCCATAACATTTTTCTTTCCGCAATTCTGTATTCTTTGCAACCGACCTCGTTCATCACCAAACAAGTGGCTGTGTAAAAACTGCCTGTCTGCTTTGCGCGAAAATAACACCAACCGAAATGCCTGCCCTCGCTGCGCTCAGAATCGCTCCCTTAAAGCGTGTGCATGCGATATCGTATGGGATTATCCCTTTGAGGCTTGCTTTTCTTTATTTGATTATGACGATCTGATTCAAAAAGCGGCTTATCAGTTTAAGTATGAAGGATTCTGCGATTTTGCAGCCTTTCTTGGGGCAGAATATGCAGATTTGATTCCGAACGCTTTCCTTGCCGATGTAGATGCGGTCGTCCCCGTTCCTCTGCATTTCAGCAGAAAGTATATGCGTGGATATAATCAGGCGGAATATCTTGCCTTGGGAGTTGTAAGAGGACTCTGTCTTAAAACTGGTTTTTACCCCCAGGCATTGCTTCGTAGAAAATTCACAAGGACTCAAACCAAGCTCAATAAAGAGCAACGCATGGCCAACCTGGAAAATGCATTTAAGCTTCGCCCCGGATTCGAAATGGTTTTGCGAGAAAAAATAATCCTCCTGGTGGATGATATTGTTACAACGGGAGCGACTACAAGCCAATGCACCGAAATTTTACTTAAGACCGGAGTAAAAGCCGTCAAAGTCCTGTCCTTAGCCAGAGATTGAGAGAGTAAAGGAATGGGGGACTGACCAGCATTAATCCCTTAACGGCAATCGCATATCCAATCTCTTGCCGGTTTTCCGCTAAACTCTATCGGCATTTATGCGCCTTGAAGGTAGTCTTCCTTTTGTTGACGATCATAAAGATTAGATCGCAACTTCGTTAAACATACACCGATCACTTTTGGCATATGAATTTCCTCATTAAATCACGTGCGCTGAGAATATTCAACAGAATTTTACTTTTCTACCCCTGACCGGTCCCTTTATTAGAGTATTTTATAAGAGATGGTTCTTCTTTAAACCCTTTAAAAGGAGTATAGATGATTAAAAATCATTTTCTTCTGAAGGTATTCTGTGGGCTTTGCCTGCTTTCGATTACATCCCAGGCGCAACTCGTGGTTGGGGGTGATAAATTTTTAGGCAATATCCTGCCGAGTAACTGGTCGGTACAGGGGTCGATAATCCTGGATGATTTTGGTGATTACTGGAGCCAGGTAACTCCTGAGAATGCCGGAAAATGGGGTGTTGTTGAGGGTAGCAGAGATAATTACAGCAGTGCTGATCTTGATGCCATATATGAATATTCACGTCAAAACAACATTCCATTTCGCCAGCATGTGATGGTCTGGGGCTCACAACAGCCTGAATGGTTGCAGAGTTTATCGCCGCAAGAGCAGGTGGAGGAGGTCGAAGAGTGGTTTGATTTTATTGCGCAGAACTATCCCGATGCCGAAATTGTCGAGGTTATCAATGAGCAGCTGCCGGGCCATTCACCTCAGATTCACTATCTGAATGCCATTGGCGGTACAAACAACGGTGCGGAGAATGCATTTCTAGCGGAAAATATTGATCGGTATGGTCCATACGAAACAGGCTGGGATTACGTTATCTGGGCATTCGCTAAAGCCCGGCAGTATTTTCCAAATGCCAAGCTTCACATAAATGATTATAATGTCATAAACAGCACAGAAAACATGAACCAGTACATTCAAATAATAAAAATCCTAAAGGAAAGAGATTTAATCGACGCGGTAGGATTGCAGTGTCACTATTTCAGTGTCGATAATATGTCCGGCAGTGTTGTGACCGAGAGGCTCAATCATATACACGACCAAACCGATTTACCAATCTACATTACAGAACTCGATATAACAGGAAGCCCCAATGAGCAAAGTTCCGAAGATGATGAAGATATTCAGGCTCAACGCTATGCGGAACTGTTTCCTTCTTTCTGGGAGCATCCGGCGGTAGAGGGAGTCACGATTTGGGGATACAGAGCGGGGTTGAACTGGGTCGAGGATCGTGGTCACGGCACGAGCTGCCTTATCAGACAAGACGGCACAGAGAAACCGGCTATGACCTGGCTTAAAGAGTACCTTGCAAATGAGGGGGACGGAAAACTTGCAATCAATGTCGGCACTGAAGGCGAAGGTACGGTAGTTCAGGACCCTGCAGAGTCCAGATTAGATTCAGGCGCAAGTGTCACTTTAACCGCCGAGCCTGCGCAAGGGTGGGAATTTGTAAGCTGGAGTGGAATCGACACCAATAATCAGGAAAACCCGCTTACTTTAACCATGGATTCACGAATATCCATAACTGCAAACTTCGCACAAATAGTTGACCCTGATGATTCCAATTTTAATCTCGTTGAAAATGGCGACTTCTCAGCCGGGCTCGACCCTTGGGTTCTTAATGCACATGAAGATTCAGATGCATCGGGTAATGCAACAAATGGTGAATACAGCGTGACGATAAACACACTTGGCACAAACCCATGGGACATTCAGCTTGTACAAAGAAACATACCTTTAATCCAGGGAAGATCCTACCTGCTGACTTTCGAAGCATCGGCACAGGAGGAAAGACCCATTGGTATCGTGGTTCAGATGCCCGATGATCCATGGACCAGCTACGCCACAGGAGATATAGAGCTGACAACTTCCAAAGAGTCGTATACATTTGAGTTTGACATGGAAGCCGAAACAGACATGGATTCACGGTTAGGTTTCAATTTCGGAGATGCCACTCCCGGTGTTACCATTAGTAATATTAGACTGACTTATGCACGGTCAAGCAATGTCTCCAAAAAATCTTCCTCTGTGATTTCTAAAGCATCGGGACTAACCATTGCCTCTCTTACTAAAAATCTGGTTAAAGTCAGTTTCAGGGCACAAAACAGCGGCGAAACGATGCTTAAGATCTACAATCTGCAAGGTGATGCGATCGAGACCGTAAAAATGCAGACGGTTTCGGGCAAAAAATATTCCCACACGATTGACTCCCGTAACTTCCCAAAAGGATATTATGTCGTAAACGTGTCAAACAACGGCACGGTTATGAAGTCAGGAATGGTAGTATTCAGGTAATGTAACGATTGAAAAGTTATTTTGATAAAGGGGCGGAATTTT
Organism: uncultured Fibrobacterota bacterium; assembly: GCA_964586285.1. Lineage (GTDB taxonomy): Bacteria > Fibrobacterota > Chitinivibrionia > Chitinivibrionales > CAYFVL01 > CAZPHU01. The sequence goes on from CAZPHU010000014.1 coordinate 12,274, forward strand.
TTTTTCGCCCCCTTTTTTTTGTAAGTTATACTCGCGAAAAGAAAGCTAAAAACTATCAACAAACTGGTTCACTCCCCCTCAGGTGATTCCGACTCACCAGACCAGTTTTGTTTTATTTCATCGACTACGATATTGTTTTCCTCATCGTCAGCTTCATTTTTCTGATTCCTGCTGACCTTTCTATAGAGCCGTAGCGCATATCCCAAAATTATCCTTATAATGATCGCTGCCGCTATAATCAGAACGATTTGAGTTATTCCATATGTCTGGTTGTTATTGCGAAAGAGGGTACGCGCGGTCATGAGTGGAAAATCGTAAGCTGCATGCAGAAGAACAGGTATACCCCATGCATACGCCAGAGATCTGCGATCGTTTCCGAAATAAAATCGCGAAAGGAAGTATCCCATGATCACCCCGAGGGCGGCATGGGTTGGAACGGCAGTAAAGGCACGAACTAAAGCAGTGTACATTCCTCCCTGAGATACGTATAGAATATTCTCCAGTGTGGCAAATCCAAGGGATGCGGTTACACCATATACAAGACCGTCCATCGGCTCATCAAATTCGGCTGTTTTCATGCTGTATCCTACAATCACGAACATTTTTATTGTCTCTTCCGGAATCGCGGCAAGGAGAAGTGCGTGCAGAGAACCTTGAAGGTAAGGATTGGAGATGTTATACAAAAGACCTAATGCGGGACGGGCCATGAACAAAACGACTATGGTGCCGACCACCCCCCAGGCAAACGTCATCAGCAGCTCTTTTACGGGCTCCGGGTGACGATCGTTTTTGTAAAAATAGAATAGAAGTAACAGGGATGGGATAATTGCGGCGGGAACCGTAAAAAAAAGTGAGTTAAAGGCCATTGATTCTCCTGATTATCACTTCGATGTCCGAGAAGCGATCGGCGCATGATTTAGCGAAATGTATTGCTATAACGCTGCGTTTGCAGCTGGATATCGGATCTCCATACATGAGCCTTAGTCGCATGTTCACCGCACCGATAATGAACTGATTAGAAATAAATGCCGGTATAGTGGTGAAGCGACATCATGGAATGCTCCCTTTCCACATAAAATAATATCATTACCGACATGTATATGGTAATTTATATCAAACAGCCGTTTCTTCCGCAATGTCTCAAAACCATACGTGAACTCTGGACTCACGCGGTTTCAGGGACCTGGTAACGCCCGATGAAAAAGGATTGCCATTCGATTGATTGCTTGTCTCTGTACTGATAAGCAACAAAAGAAAAGGACACCCAAAAACATATGAGACGTAAAGCCGAATTTTACCCGCATCAGAATTCCGCATTAAGACCAATACCCGGCATAAAGATATTGCTGACCGTCTTATCTTTATAAAGCTCGTCCTGCAACTCAAACTCAGGGCTTCTATAAAAGAACCAGCTTACGTTCTGTAAATCGAGATATGCGGAAATTATCCATTTGTCAAAAACAAATCTTTTATCTACCCGAAGATCTATTTGAAAGAACGGATCCATGCGCCCGTCGCCCGCTTCTGCGTATACAGGGATAAAATGGTTATATGTTTTACTTTCTTTTATATCGATAATCGGTTTAGCGGGTTTTCCGGTAACATATCGCAGTCTAAAGCCCGCCTCCCACAGCCTTGGAAGACGCCATGAACCGACCAGCTGGATATTGTGGGTTTCGTCTTCATGGTAAAGCTCGTATCGCTTCTTCTGATGATTGTATCGTTCGCTGCGAGACAACGTGTACGCAAGCCATCCAAAGAAACGATCACCCCGATCGTGACGCAACATCAATTCTATCCCCCACATCCGTCCTCTGCCGTTATCCTTCCAAAGATTCTGCATGTTGTAAATACCTTCATCCTCCAGTTCTTCGGGGCCGGCCAATCGCGGAATATTCCATTGTCTGGTATTATAGGCCTGAATATCGGCACGGATCAGATCGGTAATTTGCCATTCGTAGCCGAGCACATAGTGGGATGCCTTGGTGGCGGAAAGCATCGGATTTCCCCACCCTTCCATGGTTACCTGACCAATCGGCTGAGGTGTCTGACTGTAGTTGCCTACCGCTCCCTTGAGGACATGATTTTGAGCCAATGCATACCTGCAATTCAGTCGTGCCGAAGGTTCACCGGAAATCGGGGTTTTGTTGTCAAAGCTTTCGTAATCCCACAATTCGGGCAGAAATGCCCCACGATAGTTAAGTTCCGGAAAGAAATCATAGCGAAGTCCTCCGATAATCTGAAGATCCTCTATCGGTTTCCATTCCGCGAAGCTATATGCACCCAATGTTCCTAACAGCCGGTTTTCTGCATTGTAGTTTTTGGTCCAATTTTGCGTTATTGGAAACGCCACATCCTGATCCAAAATAAAGAAATGAAGATCAATTCCGGTGCTCACTATTATGTTGTCCCAAAACATCATGTCAAGCTGGTTTCTGAAATGATGGTCGTGACTTATACTATTTGTATTCATTTTATCGAAAACCGAACAATTTGCGATGCTGTAATTATAGCCGTATCGAAAAGTATTCGCAAGCCGCTTTGATATTCTCCAATCTATGCCCAGCATGGCAAGATGGAACATTATTGACATTCCACTCCGTTGGGCTTGCTCATTTATACCTTCACCTTCCCCGGTGTTTTGAGAATCATGAAACAGCATGCTGTCACGCGAGCCAAGAAATGTTGTAAACAGTTTGAGATTATCCGAGACTTTATAATCGGCCCTTAGTAAATAATCCCAGTAAAAAGGGGATACGGAGAAGGGGAAATCGTAGTCTATATTGTCGATCGCCAGGTTTACCATATGACCAATAAAGCTCCTCCGAGCCGAACCCAGTAATGAAAGTTGCTCTTTTACCGGTCCTTCCACGACAAAAGAAGCGTCGGTGGTAGACAAATCAGCCCGACCGTGCCATCGATCAGTTTTTGCCTGCCGCCCCGTCAACTCAATTACACCCGCAACTCCGCCACCGTACCGAACACCAAAGCCTCCGGGATAAAATGATACATGCTCGAGGCCTTCACTGTTATACACAGATTTCAGCCCGAAGAAATGGTAGAGAGTCGGAAGGCTTATTCCGTCAAGAAAATATTTCGTATCCCACGTAGGAGCACCACGAACGATCATTTGACCCGACCCCATTCGCGGTCGATTAACACCGGGCAATGCCTGAACAACCTTAACCGCATCCCCTCCCAGCCCGGGAACCCTCTTTATCTCATTTAGGCTCAGCCTTCTGCGACTGATCTCCTTCTCTGATGTTTTTCCATACACCGCTATTTCATACTCGGAATAACCCATTCGTGGCAAGTAATACTCCATACGCACCTCTTGGGCGGCGTCGATTAGAAGAGTATCTCTGATTCTTTCATAACCGGAAACAGGAATGGAGATCTCCACCGAACAGCGCGGCAACGAATAGAAAGTAAACCGTCCGGTCGAATCACTCATCGTTACCAGTCGATCCTCTTCCAGATACTGCTCCTCAAACTCCCCAATCCTCTGACGATAAAGATCGAAAGGAAGACCACCATACTTATTATTCTTCCTCTCTAAAAAAGATATCACTACCATGGCATCAGGTATCGGATTGCGAGTACCACGCTCGAGCAGTCTACCGCCGAAATTTGCAACCGGCTCAATCTGTTTTGCCACCTCCCGCAACGAAAAGCGATATTCATATCTCAAATACACTGGTACAGTCTGCCCTCCGGCAACCGCAGGCTCAAATTGAAACTGCCGTGCCGCTGCCAATGCGTTGGAATCCAAAACGGGGTGTACCCCATGCTCCAACCAAATACTGTCCACCGCCCCGCTGTCGTTCACCAGCAGCGTCATAAGAACATCCCCCTCGATCCCCTCTCCATATACCGAAATGGGATACTCTGCCTCCACAAACCTTACCAGCTCGGGTAATTTGTCCAGGGGCGGATGTTCATTGTTTTTTTGCAGCGGCACCGAATCATTATCTCTGCCGCTCGGTCTTGTTTCCTCCGCATCCAACCTCGGCGTCCGCAAAACACTATCTTTGGTATCAGCACTCAATGTCCCGAAAGGCAGAAGGATACAAATATATGTAAACAGATGAGATTTCCACCTCTTTTGTAATGCCGAAATCATAGTCGCTCTCCCTCTTTAAATAAAGCCTTTTCTCCACGTATTTATCTTCTTGTTTGAAAGTTGCAGACACTACCATTCTTTCGGATGACCTGTTTCTCCCGGCAAACTGTGGAAAGGAAAACCGGTGATAGAATATCTGTGTGTTCGATAAAAAGTGTATACTTTGACGGTAACCCGAATGCATGCTGTCCTTTACAAAAGAGCATATCAAGAAAGCTCTTCGGCTATGATAGATTATCTAAAGGAAATCCGTGCCAAGCCGTGTGAATCCGCCGACCCAAAAGTCTTTTTTCGTGCTTATAAATGAAATCGTAAATAAGCGACTATATCGGAAGGAGAAAAGGAACATCTTCAAAGTTCCGTAACGACAAAACTTATGAGAAGTACAAATAAAGGAATAAAAAGGGATTTGCGGGGCACAGATATTGCGCTACAATGATCTGTTAAAACATTTGTCGAAGACCGCTTTTTGTGGAACAGTTTAATTCTAGAAGACCGGCATGTGGGAATTTTCTAATGACAAAATGAAAACATACGGCACATCAAACGCCGTTTTTACGCCAAAAGATACCCTCGCGGCTGTCAAGACAAATCATAAAAGCCGATTACCCGGATTCGAACACCGCGGGAAGTATTCATTATATCTGTAGGGACCGGACAGAGATTTGTCTTCACAATGTGCTTTAAAACAGGCCTCTTAAAGCTTGCCGAGAAGTTTGTATGCGATGATACCGTAATACTCGTGCAAAGCACTGGTGCAGAGTTCCAGTGAGGAAGCGTCCGGAAGAAAATGCATTATACTTGCGTTAAATCTTTCATTGGTCCGATAATCGGTTGGTGCGGGATGAACATTAAACCCGTATTTTTTAAAAACTTTAACCGAACGATCCATATGCAGAGCACTGGTTACCAGAATGATGTCGTCGGACCAGTTGTTGCGGTCGAATAATTTACGCACATAAACGCCGTGTTCGGCCGTGTTTCTCGCTTCTTCTTCGAGAACTATTACCTTATCGGGCACATCGAAGAGCTCAGTTATTAGAGAAGCAGTTATGGAAGATACCGAATGTCGGCTAAAGGCGCTCATTGGGATTTTTCCTCCGGTTATAACTAACCTCCGCGTGGCCTTTCCTTTGAGTAGTCTTACCGCGTGAAGTATACGATCTCCGGCAGAGTTAATCTCGGTGAAATGGCGCGGAGGAAGCGGAGGAACTTCACCGCCCGTCAATAAAACGATTGCACCCGCCGGAGGATAGGAATCTTTTTGTTCGTACTTTGATTCCAGAGGCCGAGCAAGCATGTGTGCAACAAACGGCGAACTGAAAAGTAGAACAACTCCCGTAGAAACAGAAAAAACAATGACGGCAACACGGGTCTTGCCCATTGCAGTCAAAACTATTGCCGATATGCTCAGAGTAACCGCAAGCCCGACTGGATAAAAAGGAACAGGCAGTAATTTGGAGATCAAGAAAAACAGAGCACTCATGTACGTGTTTCTTACTGCTTCGTCTCAGCACTGGTAATTTCGGTCTCTCTCCAAAGCCGTAGGAAATCCTCGTAGGCTTTCGCAATCCCCTCGCGAAGAGTAACAGCATGGCGCCAGCCCATAGCGTGGATTTTTGAGCAGTCCAGAAGTTTACGCGGGGTTCCGTCGGGTTTTGTTTCATCAAAAACCAGCTCCCCATCATAACCGATGACGTCTTTTACAGTATGCGCCAGCTCACTGATACTTACCTCTTCGCCCGAACCGATATTTACGATCTCACTGCTGTCATAATTATTCATCAGGAAGATACAGGCATCGGCCAGGTCATCAGAGTAGAGAAACTCCCGCTTTGGAGAACCTGTTCCCCAGATAACCACCTGTTTGGCTTCATTCATCTTCGCCTCATGAAACCGTCTTATGAGCGCAGGCAATACATGGGAATTTTGAGGGTGATAGTTGTCGCCTAGACCGTAAAGGTTCGTGGGCATCACCGATATGAAGTGAGTGCCATGTTGTGCGTTATAACTCTGGCACATGATAATTCCGGCAATCTTTGCGATCGCATATGCTTTATTGGTCGGCTCCAGCTCTCCCGTAAGCAATGCTGATTCCGGCATCGGCTGAGGAGCAAATTTGGGGTAAATACAGGATGAACCCAGAAAGACAAGTTTCTTCACTCTATGCCTGTAAGAGCAATCGATGACATTATTCTGTATCTGCAGATTACAGTAGGCAAAATCGGCCGGATAGGTGTTATTCGCATAAATGCCTCCGACCTTTGCCGCCGCCAGAAAAACACACTCTGGCTTCTCCTGTTCAAAGAATGAATCCACGGCCTTTTGGTCAATAAGATCCAGTTCGCGGTGAGTACGAGTAACCAAATTACCGTATCCACTAAATGACAGCCTTCTAACCAGAGCGGAACCAACCAGTCCTCTGTGTCCGGCTACATAAATTTTCTGATTTTTCTCCATCTGTCACCCTCTCCCAACAAAACGCCCCAAGGAGTTTCGCTAATATGAATCGGTGCTGAAACATCCTGTATGCAGGCGGATATATTTGAACTTTATTTTTCTGATATTATCTTTTCGATTTGCTTCCAGAGAGTGGACAGGAGTTTGTCCTCCTCAACTCGCGCTACCGGTTCTCCACGAACAAACACCTGCCCCTCTCCTCGTCCCCCCGCGATCCCCACATCCGCGTCCCTGGCTTCTCCCGGACCGTTTACAATGCAACCCATCACAGCGATTTTTATGTTCTCCGTTATTGACGAGACCATATCCTCGACCTTTTCGGCAAGCGCGGCGACATCTATCTGAGTACGTCCACACGTAGGACATGCGATAACGGTTGGACCTTGGGCTAATCCAAGAGATTTCAAGATCTCTTTTGCAATGAAAATCTCCTGCAGCGGGTTTCCAGCCAGCGATATCCTTACGGTATCTCCAATCCCTTCAGCCAAAAGCGTTCCAATCCCCACCGCCGATCGAATAGAGCCGCTTCTGACTGTACCCGACTCCGTAATTCCTATATGCTGAGGATAGTCGGTGTTTTGCCCCAAAAGTCTGCACGCTTCTATTGTTGTTCGTACATCACTTGCCTTGATGCTGAATATAATATTGTCGAATGAAAAGCTATTCATCATCTCGATATACATCATCGCACTCTCAAACAGCGCCTGTGGAGTCGGGCCGCCATGCTTGTTAAGCAGTTCCTTTGCCAGGGAGCCCGAATTTACCCCGATACGTATTGGAATGCCGGCCTGACGTGCCGCATCAACAACCATCCGTACCTTCTTTTGATCACCGATATTGCCCGGGTTAATGCGGATTTTGTCTGCTCCCGCCTCTATGGCTTCTATAGCCAGTCGGTACTGGAAATGAATATCGGCGACAAGCGGAACCGCGGTATGCTTTCTTATCTCCTTGAAAGCTTCTACCGCATTTTGATTCGGAACCGCCAGGCGAACTATTCGGCATCCCGCACCGGCCAACTCCTCTATCTGCTTCAAAGTCGCCTGCACATCCTCGGTAGATGTGTTGGTCATCGACTGTATCACAATCTGCGAATCTCCCCCTATGGGGACATCTTTTACAAATATTCGGCGAGTTTTGTTTCTTTTCACCCTAACTCCGTACGAAAAAAAAGGCGACCAAACGATCGCCCCGTATATCCAGTAATTTTAAGAACTTGTCAGTTGGCCTGCAATGAAATAGACACCCTCATCCCTTTCACGCCGGTAATCATGAAACTGCCTCCACCTTGTCCCATTTTGAAACCGTCGGTTTTTAGACAAAATCCGTCCGCATTTCCCTTATATTGGATATCGGCACTCAGAATCTGACTTTGCGAATCCCAACCACGTTCACGAATTGCCGCAACCCCGGGAATTTGCTGTAGAGTCTGAATCACGTCACTCTTAGTTCGAAATGAATGTACCCCTTTTATGCTCACAGCCAGAGGAACACCGTTGTTTATCTGATCGTTCCAATCTTTCATGATCGCATCCAAAAGCTTTTTTGTCGCCTTTTGGGCTGCCTGGGAAAGCGCCTGAGTTCCCGCAGTGTTTGGGCTTATGTGCACCTTTGCACCATGGCCGATGCCTGTTGCTATGATACGTCCGGATGTACAGTTAATTGCACGAAGAGTCACGTCCGCCTGAACCGATTTCATCCCGCCCAGATTATGAGAAAGCCCTTCGGCCACTCGTCCAACCCCATCACCTGTGATTATAACTTCCGCACCATGCTGCGCCCCGATTGCCGCCGCTGCGGATGGATCACCGGCGATTTGAGCCATTTTTTCCTCTGAAGAACGAATGGACTGAGCCACTGAAGGATCGATCAGCTCAAACCCGTAAGGATCCTTAAGAAAAGTGATAATTGCATTTTCCGAAGCCCTGTTGGTAGGCTGGTCGTTTCCGACATTGCTCTCCTTTACTAAAACCATCACCTTTGGTTTATCCATGCTCTCAAGCAAAATTTGAAATGCAGCCAAATCCTCGTTCATTGTAGATTTGGATAGTACCGCCTCTATGCGAGTACTAATAAGACCGTCTGCCTCCGTGCTTTTCTCCAGGATTTCAAAACTTTTTATCGCCCCCATAGTTTTTGTAATAACCTGATCCCGCTTGAGTTGAAAGTTCTCAATTTCCGTTTGAGAAAGAAGTATCACTCCGATTCCCTTTTCTACGGCATCTCTTTTGGCCGCCAGAAGAGCCTCGGCATCATTAGCCCCTAGCCCTATACCCTCGGATACAATTCCATCACCCTCAGCGCTAATTACCGGAGTGAATACAGGTAAAAGAAGTAACATTGCAAGCAAAAATTTCGTCCTCATTTATCCTCCCATCGGATGAAACGGGGGTTATTTGATATTAATCGGATAATTTATTTTCTTCAATATACTTTCGTAACCTTATCAAAGAAAAATTGTCGCTACTTGATGAGATCACCCCGAAGAAATCTCTCGCTGTCGAATTTGATTCCCTTTACAAATTTTTCGGGCTCAATCGCAGTGTTGGCGATTCTTCTGTCCAGTTGCGTAAAATAAACAACCGAACGACTTACAAAATCCGACTCAAGTGTCACGTTTTCCTGCTCAAGATCGTGTAGTCTCGTTCTGAAAAAATCCGTGTACCCTCGTCGATTTTTAAAAACATGCCCCGAGTATGTGACCAGATCGTTTAGAACCGAAAAAACAAGATAGTGTGGTACAATCTCGGGATTGTAATCCGGCTTGCCGTCGGTAAGTGGAATATCCACATAAACCCGTTCTTTTCTGACATTCTGAGAACCGGGCTCCAAATATTGCATTTCAACGACACAATCCTTTTGCTTACTCGGCCGACCACTGAGTCGAAAAAATACAGATTTCTCGATTCCCGCCGCCAAATCTCCGATAAAAATCTCGTTATCCTTTTTTTCGCCCCCGTACACCTCAGACAAAACCACCTGATCGGGAGGATCAACCTTAAGCCTTATCGACCGGACGGCCGACTGGGCTATTCGGGTGATTTCCTTATCAACACTTTCCTGAAGAAACTCGGGCTCTTCGGCATAATAGTACTGGCCACCCGTTTTATTAGCCGTTTCGGAAAGAAGCTGCTCGTTGAAAGCATGCTCGACACCAAAAGTTGAAACTTGTATCGACATCTTGCGTGAGAGGGAGTAGGTGTGAGACAAAAGCTCAGGATTGTCCGTGATACCCTTATCGGCATCACCGTTGGTTATGATAAACAGGTGTCTGCCGGATGTGTTTTGTCCCCTGAATCGATCAAACTGAGAAACGGCTGAGTTTATGGCTTCCGACAAATTCCGGTTTTTCTCTCCGGCGATTCCATCTATTGCGCTTGCTGCCGAACGCCGTATTCCATCCGTAACCGGTTGAAGGGGAAAAACCGTTCGAGTATATGTGGAATAGGAAATTACTCCAAAATAGTCCCCATCCCGCAGTCGGCTTAACACAAGATCAGCCGATTTTTTTGCATACGTCAGCGGCTCGCCCTGCATGTCACGAGAGACATCGACTGCGACAACGACATGTATGGGAAGCTTGCGTGGAGAGGGATTTTGCGGAGTCTTAATTAACGCCCCGCACATTAGCGTAGAGTCGGTTTGGGCCCATGCACGGTAAACAGATGCAGCTTTCAAGGTTACACGGTTTAGTTCCTGGCTAAGCCCATAGGTCGCAAAAAAAAGAAGAATAAGGGAAATACCCGGCATTATTTTTGTATTCATTACTCGTATCCTGTTCAAGGATTAAAAACTTATATTAAAATAGTGTACGGCACATTGTGAGATCGTCTACATTTTAAATTTCCATTGCCGAAAGTTACTTCTTTTATTCTGATTTACCACCTGAATATATGCAGACCGAACATTTCCTCTTTTTCGCTCAATCGATCCGAAAAGAAACCGCATTTCTGGATACGGATGATTCGCACCACGCTCTTTCAGTGTTACGTCTTAGTCCCGGCGAAAATATAAGGCTCACAGACGGCAATGGCTTTATATACAGAGGACTAATCGATTCCGTCCTCAAAGGACAAGTATCTGTTCACATCACAGAGAAAACAACTTGTCCAAAAACTCTCCCCTTAATAGATCTGTACGTTGGAATTCCGGACAAAAACGCTTTTGAGAATCTTATCGATATGGTTGTCCCCCTGGGTGTTTCAAACATAACACCCGTTGTCGGTCAGTTTTGTCAGAGAAAATGGTGGGAACATAAATGGAACAAAATCTACCAGCGATTCGAAAAGAAAATGATTGTCGGTATCAAACAGTCTAAATCGGCGTTTCTCCCCCGGCTCAACCAACCGGTTTCATTCGAGAAAGCCTCCCAAACCATTCAACCGCAAAACCTTCAGCTGGTTGCATCACCAGATGGTAACCCTGTTGTATCGGTATGCAAGAAGATTATAAACGCCCCGGTGGTTACATGCTGGGTTGGACCACCGGGAGGATTCTCGCCGGAAGAAGAAAAGATACTTTCGGCAAACAAAGCAAGTGAGATATGGCTTTCTCCAAACCGCTTACGGACCGAGCTGGCCGCAACCCTTCTTGTCGCCAATGTGATTCAATGCACAAAGCGGGAACGCAGCGATAACTCATAGCCCCCCTTACTTCCCGCAGGTATTACAATAATCGGAAATGCAGCAACAGCTGAATCTTATGAGTCAAAAACGTCTCCTGATATTTGACGCTTGAAAGCGGCAAATCCAGAGAATAGGTTGTTTTTACGGGTTTACTATACTCATACCAGTATGAGAGTCCGATTTTCAAATCCTTTTTAATGGCTAGATCTGCACCTGCCCCCCCATGAACCGACATTGTCCAGGTGCGTGCCTGGAACTTTTCCAAATCAGCGAAATCTACTTTCTGATTCCTGTCGGCCACAAAAAAATCTTCATTAAACCGCACATATGCGACTCCCCCGCCCGCATGCACATACGGGTAAAGTTTCCTTCTATGCGGCAAAAAAAAACGGAAATCGGGGTAAAAACCCATTCGCAGGAAGTTGTGCATTCTCCTGTATTCATCCAAAAATTCTCCCTCATCAACACTTCCCATATCAGCGGTCCAGTTAAAAAGCAATCCCAGTTTTTTGCCAATTTCCAAGGACCTGCCGAATGTTACTCCCCATAAAACAGCGGGATTTCTGGATGTTTTTCTCCCCAAATTGGTTTCATCGACAATATGCAGAGCCGAGCGTTTGTTGTTCGAAAAGGATACACCGGCGAAATGGGTTGTTTTGCGGCCGTAACTCTGGGTACAATATATTGATATAGCAGCAAATACCGTTAAAAGGAGTCGCAAAGATGTTTTCATAGAGTTTTTTTCACCTGCAAAATGGTATATTTCTATTGTTAAATATAGTAACTAGCCGCATTTGCTTTATCAAGCAATCCATATATTTTTTATCAAAAAATTGGAATTTTTGCAGAAACCGCTCGTTTCTTCTTTAATTGAATAATTATTTAACCGCAGAAAAGTAGTCCAAAAAATATGAAATCGTTTTCTACATATCGCCGTATGCTGGGCTTTATGAAGCCTCATGTGCATTGGTTTCTGATTTCCGCCGTCTTATCAATCATAATTGTAACATTCGATGCTCTTTCTCTGTGGATTACAGCCACTCTTTTCACGACGCTTTTCTCACCGGAAGCCATTGAAATGGTTAAGCCGGAATTTTCAATCGGCAATCTTAATGAAATACTTAAATATTACACCTATCGGGCTATTCAAGGCGGATCAAAACTTGATTCTCTCAAAATGGTCTGCTTCCTCATGCTTTTTACATTCATCGGAAAAGATATTTTGCTCTATGTTAAAAGCCTGGTGGTAAGCGTCTTGAACCTTAAAATGATCCGGGATATGCGAGATATTCTATATCAACACGTACTGAAGTTGCCAATCAGTTATTACGATCAAAATAAATCCGGATCCATAATGTCATTATTGGTCAATGACTTATCCAGTGTAAATTCATCGATGACAAGTACACTTGACAAACTACTCATAGAACCTGTAAGACTCATTTCGTTTGTTTTGCTGCTTTTTATCATAAGTCCAAAACTAACGCTTATTATTTTTCTGATATATCCTGTTTTGGGTTTTCTAATAATCAGAATCGGCAAAATCGTTCGGCGTAGAAGTAAACGAACTCTAATAAGTTTTTCCGGCATTTTATCTGTGCTGTCGGAAACCATTAATGGAATCAGAGCTGTCAAGATGTTCAACATGAATGAGTTGGAAGGAAAGCGGTTCAAATCCGAAAACACTCAGTTCGTAAAGAAAAGCTTCCGTTCCGATCAGTACAGTAAACTCTCAAGCCCGCTTACTGAAAGCCTTGGGGTAAGTGTTGCGGTGCTTCTTTTGTGGTATGGAGGTCGACAGGTACTAACAGGGACAGGTTTTACCGCGGAAGATTTTGTGCGTTTCCTGATTCTTCTTATCTCCTCTTATCAACCGCTCAAGACTCTGGGTACAGTAAACAATTCACTCCAAAATGGTATTGCTGCGGCGGATCGGGTCTTTGACCTTCTGGACACTCCAGCCGAAAAGCTTTCTTCATTAGTAAATTCTCCCGCACCCTCTTTCGAAAAAGAGATCAAATTCTCAAATGTCACCTTTACTTATCCCGGGTGCAGAGAACCGGTTCTGAAAAAGATCTCTTTTACACTTCAAAAAGGTAAAGTGGTTGCTTTGGTCGGCTCTAGTGGAAGCGGTAAATCAACAATTCTTGACCTGCTACCCAGGTTTTATTCGATCGACAGCGGGGAAATTACCATTGACGGCACCAATATAAATAAATGCGACCTGGTTGGCCTGCGAAAGCTCTTTGGCATAGTATCACAGGAAACTATTCTATTCAATGACACCGTTCGAAATAATATCAGCTACGGAGATCCCAAAGCAACGGAAGAAAAGATTTCGGAAGTGGCAAAGGCGGCTAACGCACTTGAGTTCATAGAAAAGCTTCCTCAGGGTATGGATACGATCATTGGGGAAAAGGGTGTTATGCTCTCAGGCGGTCAACGTCAGCGCCTGGCCATAGCACGAGCACTTTTATGCAACCCACCCGTTCTGATTCTTGATGAAGCGACATCTGCACTTGACACCGAAAGCGAGAGGCTGGTACAGCAGGCAATCAACAGACTCATGCAAAATCGTACCGCACTTGTGGTGGCTCATCGTTTATCTACAATACAACATGCCGACACTATTTTGGTTCTTGATGAAGGAGTAATAGTAGAGCGGGGCAGCCATGCCGACCTGGTAATGCTGGATGGAAAATACAAGTATTTATATGATATCCAGTTTGCAGCAGCTTTAGAGCAAGGCAGTTAGTTGGGATATGTTCCACCCAAGGAAAAAGTGACAAATGCTTGAAATAATTATATTCTCAAAAGATCGCGCCTGCCAACTGGACAGCTTAATTAGAAGTATAAATCAAAATCTTACTGCCCCGACTTTTCATATCAATATTCTATACTTGTCCACAAAAGATACATATGATGAAGGATATAGTATTCTAGAGAACAGGTTTCCAAATCATGGAATATCCTGGCATAAAGAAAAGAACTTCGCCGGTGATTTGCGTTCGCTCATCAACGGACTGCCCAGCAATAGTTCCGTGTTGTTTTTTGTCGATGATAATATCGTATACAAGCCGGTTGTACTTCAGCCGCTTATGGATGCATTTACCTCTAAACATCTTTTCATTTCACTTCGATGCTCCAGGTTGTATGATCCCGAAACAGCCCCTCAATTTATACATGATGAGAAGTATCTGGAGTGGAAATGGAATTACAGAAAAAAACCGTGGGTCGGTTGGAATTACCCATTCAGCGTTGATGGACACATATTCCATACCTCTCACCTACAAAAGCTGCTGAAACAGACTGATTTTGCGGCACCCAACTCCCTGGAAGGGCGAATGCACAGAAACAGACACAAGTGGTGGGTAAAGCGAATTCCTAAAGCACTTGCTCCTTTAGGCGCCGCGGTGTTTAACAATCCGCTAAACAAAGTACAAGCTGAAGGCGAAACATGGCATCAAAATGTTGATATTGATTATCTGAATGAACGATACCTGAACGGTTTCCAAATAAACAACCAGGTTCTATATAGTTGCAAACCCACAGATGTTCATTTTGCAGCACCGGTAGAATTTTGCCGCCGATAATAACTGCGATTTTTCAGAGCTAATCGCGCAAAATAACGTAAATCTTTTAGTCCGTTGTGCACAGCAGCAAAAGTTCGACGATCCCGATGTTCCGGAGGAAGAACCTTCTGAATCCTGTGACCTACAAGTTTTATCCATTTACGTGTTGTATTTCCCTCCACTGCGTCTATAATGGATCCGACATCTATTACATGCACGCGCTTATCCAACTCCCACAGCCGTTTACCAATCACATTTGACGCCGCCCCCGCCGAAGGTATGACCAGGTCAACCGATGAAATCGAGCTTAACAACTCAGGCCACCAGGAGTCAATACTATCGTATGCGTTTTTCGGAGGTATATTGATGTAATAATCTATATGCCCGTATAGCTTTTCAGCCGTATCCTTCGGAGTACATCCGATAAATACTTTTCTTTTGGGACGGATATATTTCTCAAAGAAGTTAAACATCAGCTCACTATCAAAAACCGAAAGGTAATGGAAAAATATTTGGTTTTCGAATGTTTTATCCGGTTTAATTAGCCCCTTCTCAAGAAGAAAGCCCTCCAATTCATCATTGTCGTTATATGGCGCAAATACCCCCTTACTCATTCCAGGCTCGAACGGCATATTGATACCAAGCGCAAGCAAATAATCAGGATGATCTATGACAAACGATTCATTCAACTCTTTTACAAGCCCTTCACTGGTTTTAAACCACGGACAATCCTCGCCCATCATTGCGCGGACCTCCCCGTCACCATATCGAAGGAAATAAACCTTTTCACTTGCATCCATTCGCGCACATAGATGGTCAAAAGATTCTATGCATCCCTTTGTCTGAATTTTATTCATTGCCCTGCCTTCTATAGCTTTCGATCATTAGATCCGTAACTTGCCTTCCAGTATGAGTATGGTCATAGTTTCTGATTACAAACTCGGCATCTTTTCCCATATTGCGTCTCAATGAACTGTTTTCGACATAACGGACTATACACCCGGCCAAACTCTCAGGCCTTGATTCACATAACATGATATTTTTACCATTGGTAAAGATTTCCTCAACAGCTTTAGTTTTTTTAGTGATAATCGGTTTGCCGCATGCAGAATAGTGAAATACTTTATTCGGAATTACCATATCGGTTTTTTTTGAGCTGCCGAATATGCCAAGGCATATATCCCAGGAGCGAATCTTATCGGGCAACTGAACATACTTCACTTTACCTGTCAATCTTACATTTTTGAGCCCAAATGATTTTATCTGCTTCTCGATCTTATCGAAAGTATGTCCTGCACCTACAAGCTCAAAGAGGATGTCACTTCTTTTTCGCAGTATATTTGCAGCACCTATTATTACATCTATTCCATGTAAAGGAATAAAACTACCGTAGAATCCAACTTTTATCCGTCCGTTTTCCTTCGTTTCTTTCTCTTCTGGAGAAAAATCGTGTGCATTATAACCGACGTATAGAACTTTTACTTTTTCTTCAGGAATTCTATACTTTTCACAAAAGAATTTTTTATGCTCTTGCGTATCGGCGAAAACAATGTCTGCGGCGTTCAACGCACGTTTGTCCGCCAGGTAATTGGAAAGCGCATGAATCGACCAACGTGCAGCGGTTTTATAGTCGTTTATTTTACTTTCGTATCTTGATATCAAAGGATCAAAGAAAAGCGGTTTTTTTGTATGACGACGAACAACAGGGACCTCATGATGACAAAAAGATGGAACAAATACGATGTCCGTACTTACCGGTTTCTTACGCAGCAGGGTGTTCAGGCGACGTGTTCTCCAAAAAGGTGAGGACCATTCCACATGGCGAGTATCTACTTCCACTCCGATCTCTTTGAGCCCCGTTATGATAACATCATTGCGCGGATACTCTCTGCTGTACCCCCCGGCCAGGGTTAGGGTTGGATATTGTGTAATCATGAGCAAATCCTGGAGTAAACGTCCGCGGTCATCGAAACCGTTTTCTGAATATCGAATTTTTCTAATCGTTTATACCCGTTTGAAACCAACTCTTTACTAAGAGCGGTACAGTCAAACAGTTTTTGAATATGCCTTGAAAGCATATCTGAATCCCCTGAGTCAAATAAAAGTCCGTTTTCCAAATGAGTGATAATATCGGGAATGCCTCCCACATTGGCCGCCACGACCGGAACTCCGGCCAGTAAAGCATCCAGGGTAGCTGTCCCAAGCCCCTCACTTCTGCTGGCCAAAACGTAAATATCAAGAAGCGGCAGTATACTACCGATATCATCACGGTGCCCGGTAAATGTCACGCTGTCTGCAATTCCAAGCTCTTTGGCGTGTTCTTGCAGCTCATATCTGAGAGGCCCATCGCCTACAAAAAGCCCATGCACGTCTTTACCCCCTTCTATCAGCCTTTTTAGAGCGGATAAAACAGTTCGATGGCCTTTTTCTACCGTTAACGCAGCAACTACCCCGATAACATGGCGTTGTGGCGGAATACCCAGCTCCTCCTTACCCAAGTACCTAACCCCATTGAATTTGTTCATATCTATACCGCTGGGTATAATACTGATTTTTGACTGAGTCACCGCCATATCGGTGAGCCTTTGTGATATGGCGGTGCTTATGGCGATTATGTGATCTGTTTTTTTATACTTAAACAGAGTGCCACGATTTGTTTTCAATCTCGGCAGATTCCTTCTGGTTACTACAAGTGGTATAGACGTATTCAAGCAGGCCAACGCAGCAAACGCGATTGTATGTGCACGTGCGGTATGCGCATGAACGCAACTTATTTCCGGCTTTTTCGCAAGCCTTCGAATGCGCGCAATGGAACTAATCGCCTGAATCCCATGAAGCTCAAGCGGATGCAATATACAGCCAAGCTCTTTACATCGCCCCCAGAGAGCACCCTTTGCCTGAGTCACCAATTCACAATGAACGCCGGATGAAATCAACCCCTTTACGAGAAGATATGTCTGGTTTTCCCCTCCACGCCAACCGGTGGAGTCATTTATATGAAGTACGCCTAATCCCATCGTCAGCGTTTTACCAGATGATAGTTCTTAAAGCCAAACAACTGCCTTCCACCGAGCAGATTCTGCTCAACAAACGTTAAAAGGCGATATTTAAACTTGTCATGCTTATGCCTGACCGATGTTTTTCCAGTGTACTGCAAATTATTCGCCCAGTCAAATTTCTCGACCCAGGCTTTCATGACTTCGGGATATGTTTCATTATATCGACATAACTTTTCCAACGACCCGTAATCAAAGCCGCGTTCTTCTTTAACCAGGTTTTCTTCTACCCACTTTGTACCTTTATAGGCTTTAGCAAACTCATATCGTTTGTCACTCATCAAACGGGGCGGACGTACCCATCCGTAATGAAAAATTTCCGCATCGACTTTCGCCACAGCTATTTTCTCATCATTAAGCCTGAAGGATTGCGCATCATTCCAGGATTCGATTCCGATCCCGTTCCTTACGATTCGAATTTCCCTTGGATACCAGGCATGATTAACATGATAGTGATTGTAGTCACCCCAGAAATGTTTGAAGCCAAACAAAATCCCCTGAATTTGCTTATCGGAAACGAGCTGCTCACACCGACTCTTGATAACCGGAAGATATTTTTCATGCACGATTTCATCTGCCTGAATATAAAAACACCAGTCGCCCGTACACTCATTCAATGCTATATTGGTCTGTTGACTATATATGTGTCCCTTTAGTTTATCATAATCCTGCCAAACAGTATCTATAATACGAACTTTAGGATCACCAATATCTTCTACCAGCTGCCTGGTTCTATCATCTTTATCACCTTGTCCAACTGCAATTATGAATTCATCACAAATCGGCAATATGGATTTGATCGACTCCGCCACCGGATAATAAAGCTTCTGTGCATTTCTGGCAAATGAAAAGCCGCTTATCTTCATATTAGTAGCCCTGGATTCTTTGCAAATAACTGCGGTATGTCTATTCGCTAAACAAATTATCTGGATTTATCTTTCATGAGATCGGTTTTCTCCAAAATACTTTCTACCGAAATCCTGTGAAGACAGTTGTAATGGCCGTAACGGCAGATTCTTTTGAAACATGGGGCGCACGGTTGTTTATTTTGAACAGCAACAGAGTTCTTTCCCAAGGGCCTGGTCCATTCCGGGCTGGTTGAACCGAACAAACCGATAACGGGCTTACCTAAAAAACCTGCCATGTGCATCAGTCCCGAATCGTTACTTATTACTAATTTGGCTGACGAAAGTATCGAAAGTACCTCAAGTAGTGATGTTTCACCGCATAAATTTTCTACTTTTTTTCCACCAACGGTTTTAATTTCATCCCCCGCGGGTCGATCTTCGGAAGTTCCGATAACGATTATATTATCATCCAGACTATCAGCCAACCTTGCAAAGTATGGCCAACGCTTGGCCGGACCATACTTCGCACCGGGACAAAGCACTATCGGATTGTCGTGTTTTTTTTCGTTCAAAGGGGCTCGCAAGCTCCCCTCCCACGATTGCGGTCCCCAAAAGGGCGTATCCAACAGAGTCGAATACTCTGCTATAAGATGTTTCTTTTTCGTTCTAATTTTGGAAGAAAGTCGCCTGGAAAGAAAAACACCTCGCAGTTCGGTATTTAAACCCACTCTTTGGGGTATAGCCGATCTGAAAGCGAACAGACCGGATGAAAAGGATAGAGGAAGCAGGGTAATTCGATCAAAATCACCTTCTCTAACCGCAGCTAGAGTGTTGCGGTAGTCTTCCCTTGTTTTTCTGGCGAAAGGTATAATCGGGAAATCGGAAAGAATCCGACACATCTCGACCAGATACTCAGGCACAAGAAGTGTAACACTCTCGGGTTTTTTCTCTCTTTTTTCGATTACCGACAACGCTAGAAGAAAGTCGCCTATCCAGTTAGGCATTAAAATACAGTGTCCAGGCATGTACAAACAATCGCGGGTTCAAATTTCTTTTTCATTACAATACGAGTAGGGTATAAATATACATCACCTCGTATTTTATATTCGACCAAATAATGAAAAGTGACCCGAATTTAGC
The DNA here is from genome assembly GCA_964586285.1 of uncultured Fibrobacterota bacterium. Lineage (GTDB taxonomy): Bacteria > Fibrobacterota > Chitinivibrionia > Chitinivibrionales > CAYFVL01 > CAZPHU01. The sequence goes on from CAZPHU010000014.1 coordinate 32,098, forward strand.
TGCAATTTCGAGGTAGGTTACCGGAATTTAATATAAATGGTTGTTTTAAATACTCCTGAAGGTGTCTACATACTATTTTTTCTCGTATTCAGCACTTAAGGATTGTGACAGGAGTTTTACCATGAATAAAAAGAAGGCTCTCATTACCGGCATAACAGGACAGGATGGATCATACCTCACTGAGATGCTGCTGGAGAAAGGATATGAGGTCCACGGGATTATTCGCAGAGCAAGCAGTTTCAATACAAAAAGAATCGATCATCTATACAGGGATCCCCATGAAAGAGAAGTCAATCTGTTCCTTCACTACGGCGACATGACCGACAGCAGCAACATGAACAGGTTGTTGGAGAAGATCGATCCCGATGAAATCTACAACCTTGCCGCCCAATCCCATGTACAGGTATCCTTTGAAGTACCCGAATACACGGCGGAAACAGATGCTATAGGCACTTTGAGGATGTTGGATGCCATAAAGGAAACTGGTATCAGGACCCGTTTCTATCAAGCCTCAACTTCCGAACTTTACGGAAAAGTGCAGGAGGTACCGCAAAAGGAGACCACCCCTTTTTATCCCCGTTCACCGTACGGAGTTGCCAAGCTTTACGGGTACTGGATCGTTGTGAATTACCGCGAGGCCTACGGTCTTCACGCCAGTAACGGAATACTTTTCAATCACGAATCTCCTCGTCGCGGAGAAATCTTTGTCACGAGGAAAATTACGATGGCGGCGGCGTCTATAAAGGAAGGGTTGCAGGATTGTCTGTTTATAGGGAATCTTAATGCTCGTCGTGATTGGGGGTATGCACCTGATTATGTGAAAGCAATGTGGATGATGCTTCAGCACGACAGTCCAAATGACTACATTATCGCCACCGGGCAGATGCATACGGTTAGAGAGTTTACGGAAAAGTCTTTCGCCCGGCTGGGCATGCCTCTTCGTTGGGAAGGGGAGGAAGCGGATGAAGTTGGCATAAACACTGAAACGGGTAAGGTTGTCGTACGTGTTGATCCCAGGTATTACCGTCCCGCCGAAGTAGACCAGCTATGCGGCGACCCGACAAGGGCCAAAACACAATTAGGTTGGCAGCCGACTGTAACTTTCGAAAGGCTTATTGAAATAATGGTCGATGCCGATCATCAGTTAGCCATCAGAAGGAAAAAGAAGGCCGCGCTTTAAACCAACCATCGACAGAAGTGTTTTGTGAAATATCACAGCAGTTCGATAAGATGCGACTATTAAGAGGCAAGACAAAACAACCGGCAATCGTCCTAACAAAGCCGGTTGTTTTGCCATCTATGTTGAGGTGTTACTTTCTTTTTAAATCAGACTATTCCCAAAGCCTTTTCGCCTGCCTCGACGGTTTGGTATATCAGAGTTGCAATGGTCATTGGGCCTACACCCCCGGGCACGGGTGTGTAGGCACTACTCAGAGGCGCGGCATTCTCTAAATCGATATCACCGATACCGCCCGGATGATATCCGGCGTCTATCAAAACCGCCCCCTTTTTAATCCAGTCCGCCTTGATGAACTTAGGACGTCCAACCGCACCGATTACAATATCAGCAGAGCGAATTTTTTCGGCGAGGGCGGTTGTACGTGAATGGCAAATGGTTACCGTTGCATTCCTGTTAAGCAACATCATAGCCATGGGCTTTCCCAGGATGGGACTCCTGCCGACAACAACCGCATCTTTCCCTTCAAGTTCGATTTCGTAATAATCGAGTATTTTCATAATCCCGGCCGGAGTCGCACTTCCGTACGCCCTCTCCCCCATCGACATACGACCGAATCCCAGACAGGTCACTCCATCGACATCCTTCTCCAAAGAAATCCGATCGAAACATTCACGTTCATTGATCTGGGACGGCACCGGGTGTTGAAGTAAAATCCCGTGAACATCAGGATTAGCGTTTAGAGAATCGATCTGCTCAAGAAGCTGCTCTGTGGTGGTTTCCTGGGGTAATTCGATACGCTCCGAAAGCATCCCCACACGGCTGCAGGCATTACCTTTCATTTTGACGTAGGTAGCCGATGCCGGATCGTTACCCACCAAAATAGTGGCAAGTATCGGTGTTCGTCCACCGCTTTTAATCTTTATCACCTCCACTCGCCCCTTCAGATTTTCCTCTACTGTCCGGGAAAGGGCTTTTCCGTCCAGAACTAAAGGCTGTGCCATAACATCTCCTTATAAATAGTGAGCAGTATGCATCGAAATATTTCTATACTCATTGCGGGAAAAGAAGCAGTAATATACAATAATGATCGTTTTTTTCTCATATGCTTTCGTTTCGGGGTTTCTTGCAAGTATTTTATTCTGATGATTTCAATTATTTGATTTTTCTGATTTAAGGGTTCTTATACGCATGCTTTTGGAGTTTCTTTACAACCAGACCGGCTTTATTATTTTTCATAGTCGCCTTTTCAGCACAGGTATCGCCACTCTGACATCCTTCGTGTTCGCAATAATTTTCTTCCAACCATATATTCGATTCCTTCGAAGAATCCACTGTAGTTCCGAGCTGATTTCGGAGGAAAATTCTCATCAACCGGTTATGCCGGCGGGTATTTTGTTTCTTTTCACAATCACTACGACGACGTTTTTGACGGCCCGATTCAACTCCTATGTGGTATCGGCACTTGTAATCTATGTCTTTTTCAGCATCATCGGTGCGGTTGACGACATCGCTAAAGTGATTAATAAGGGAAGATTGGCGCGCGGGGAAATCAGCAAAGAGGATTATCAGTATAAGACCGACGGTATATCCGCCGGGCTTCGCCTATCACTTTATATCATCATATCGCTGATAGTTGCGGCCGCCGCTTATAAGTATATCCCCGGCATCAGTGGCCATATTACCATTCCTTTGATTAGCGCTCAGAAAAGCCTGCCCTATTTGCCTATGTGGATATTTATACCGTTTATGACTTTGACCATTGCAGTCATGGCAAATGGAGTAAATTTCACCGACGGCTTCGACACTCTGGCGTCGGTACCACTTCTGACCTGCGCTACTTTTGTCGGCATTGTATCATATGTATCCAGTAACAGCGGCTGGAGTGAGTATCTTCTGATCCCGTTTATTCCCGGCCTGGAGGAGGTACTTCCCCTTATAGGCTCGGCTATTGGGACTCTGCTGGCGTTTCTCTGGTACAACTCTCCCCCATCCTCCATTATTATGGGAGACAGCGGTTCGGTTGGGCTTGGCGGCTTGATCGGCATTCTTTTCATTTTTATTAAAGCAGGGTTCTATTTGCCGCTGGTCGGCTTTATTTTCTTTATCGAATTCTTGTCCGATATCATTCAAATCGGTTATTTCAAGATGACTCGGAAAAGAGTTTTTCTAATGGCTCCAATACACCATCACTTCCAGATCAAGATGCGAAAAAAACCCATGTATACCAGCGAGTTCCATATAAAGAGCAAGATTACATGGCGATTTCACATCATTTCGGTTATTCTACTGGTTGTAGGATTGATTCTGTTCTTTAAGGTGCGGTAAACAAAACAAGAAGCCGCATCTACACAATCAACCAGAAAAGAATCTGATAATTATGGTAACTGATATTAATTCCAACTATACTTCGCCTGCCGGTAAAGAGTTTACTCTTGCCGCCGGACGCCTATGCGGACTTAACCCCGCATCGCGGGTTTTGGATATAGGATGCGGATATGGAGAAGGGGCCTGCAATCTGGCCTCAGAATTTCGATGCCGCATAAAAGCCGTGGATATAAGTGAAGAAAACCTGGAATTCGCAAGGCAACTTGCAGTAGAAAGGCACGTCAGTCACCTTATTGAGTTCTCACAAAAAGATGTGCTTGGCGCCGATTATACCGAAGAAAAACTGGATTTGATCATGGCTGAGGGAGGTGCTCTAAGTTGCCTTGGTCGCAACAAAGGGATGCAGCTTGTCTACGACTGGCTTCCCTCCCGCGGATGGTTTGCATTCTCCGATCTCATTCTCCTCTCGGATGACATACCCACCGACATACTCAATATTTTCGAAAACCACAAATACAGCTACGAAACTGAAGACAGTTACAGAAACATAATAAGAGAAATCGGATTCGAACCCCACCTTATATGTCTTGTGCCGCCGAGTGGATGGGATAATTACTATGCACATATGGCTCGTCGGTTGGAAGATACGAAAGGATTTTTTGCCGACAAAAGAATTAAACTGGCTTTTCACAAGGAAATCGATGTATTCTATCGAATGCAGGCATTTCGCTATGTGGGCTACCTCTTCGCCGTAATCAGAAAAAAAAATTAAAAAAAAATACCCCCTTTGTGATTGGTATCACAGAATACTAACCGTCACTTAGGTATATTGAGAATGTAAGAACGAACGGGACAAAAATATACCAGTCTTCCATTTTCTTTTTAATAAGGAGGTTATATGCCCCACCTTTCGACAGCGATACTGACGTTTTTAACGATCACGGTATGTGTATATGCTCAAATGCAGCCTGTGATATCAGGTGATGATGGTGAAGGTGCGGTTGATTGGGGTCAAAGAGTAATTGTGGCTACCGGAATCGGAGCGCCAAACCTCAATTTGCCCGAAGCTGCTCAACGGCCGGGTGCCATGCGCGCCGCTCAGCAGGTTGCACTTCGCAACGCTTTGGAAACCGTTAAGGGAATTTATCTGAATTCCAGCACGACAATCGAAAATTTCATGACCGAAAGCGATGTGGTTACAAGCCGAGTCGGCGGATTCATGAAAGATTTTCAGCAAAAGGGACGCACTAAATACATGAGTGACGGTACAGTTGAAATAACGATGCAGATTCCGCTGGACGGTATTGACGGTCTAGGGAATACCGTTTATGGCAGTCAGCTGGGCGACAAACCGTCGGTTACATCTTTTGAGGGAAAGAAGTCCCGAGCGCAAACCGTGTTCACCGGCCTTATAGTGGACTGCAGAGGCATGGGAGTCAAGCCCGCGATGAGTCCTCGAATTCTGGACGGTAACGGTAAAGAGGTCTATGGCAGTGCCTACGTATCTAAAGAATGGGCGGTAAAGCACGGTGTTGTTGGTTATTCAAAGAGTATATCTGATGCCGCTAAGCTTGATCGAGTGGGCGACACCCCCGGTCGAATCAAAGCACAAAAGGCATCCGGGCAAAATGGTACCGATGTGATCATTTCCGATAAAGATGCTTCCGACATACGCAGCGCCTCGGAAAATCTTAAATTTCTATCACAGTGTAGAGTCGTTTTTATAATCGATTAAATGCGTTTAATGCCGCCCATTAAAGTGGTCAGCTACTTTACCTTTTCTTTTAAAGAATGTAACTGGAGGAACTCACATGAGATTGCGTAACACACATATCATCGGGCTGCTTGCAGCGGGGATGATATTGGTAATAATGAACGGATGTGCAAAAACGCGCAAGGCAGGCGGGCACATGGACACTCCTGCGACTCATTACAAGCAGGGTATGAAATACTGGGACGCTCAGGAATTTGACAAAGCCGAGGAAGAATTCAACCTTGCTCAGTCACTTGATCCTAAATTCGCTCCTGCCGTCGCGGGCTTGGCCATGACAACCGCCAAGAAGGGCCAAGGTGCGGAAGATAAGAAAAAAGAAGAAGAATTTTTCAAGAAAGCACATAAGCTTGCCGATAAGGCCAAGGATATCGACAATCAAATTCCGGAAACATGGATTGCCAAAGCCCTGGTTATCACTATGGAAAACGAGGGGAAAAAAGATCCTGGAAAATGGCTTAAGGATGTTGAAAGGCAGTACAAGGGAGCGCTCAAAGCTGATCCTGAAAACTCCGAAGCATACTACCGTAGAGGTGTTTGCTACAAGAAAGCCTTCGAGTTTTCTAAAGCTTCCGCCGATTTTCGAAAAGTTTTGGATTTAAACGAAGGGTTCACAGGCAGAGCAAATGAGGAGTGGAAGACCGTCCAGAAAATTGAGCGGGCGGCCCCGGGCACAGATATAGGACGTCGTATAGCGCTGGTGGATAAAATATCTCGCGCCGATATCGCGGCATTGTTTATTACAGAAATGCATGTCGATAAGCTTATCGAAAAAAGAGGCGCGAAGAATTACGACACCGGTTTCCAAGCTCCCGAAGACCCACGCGAAATGCAGGTCGACTCCTTAGTAACCATGAAAAAAGTAACCGATATGGATGAGCACTGGGCCAAAAACTTCGTGGATGATATTGTCCAGATGGACATTAGGGGATTGGAACCCTATCCCGATCACACTTTCCATCCCGACGAGTTGGTTAACCGAGGCGAGTACGCCTTGATGGTTGAGGATATACTGATTGCAATCCTTGGTGATCAGTCGCTTTCGACAAAACATATTGGTTCCGAAAGCCGCTTTCCAGATTTGAACTCTTCCCACCCGGCCTATAATGCGGTATGCAATGCGGTTGATAAAGGAATCATGGATGCGCAGATGAATGGAGAGTTTCAATTAACGAAGGCTGTAAGTGGTGCGGATGCTCTTCTGGTTATAAGGAAACTCAAAGAACTAAATAAAATCGATTGAATTCACCCTTCAAAGAATCTGAGAAAAAGCCATTTCAATACGGAATGGCTTTTCTTTTTATTCATTTAAACGATCTCTATCAGGAGAGATACTCCTTTAGGATTGTCAAAATTCTGCGTACAGGTTCAGCCGCGCCCCACAAAAGCTGGTCGCCGACAGTAAAAGCACTCAGGTAGGTTGGTCCCATTTTCATTTTCCTGATTCGTCCCACCGGTACCTTGAGTGTACCCGAGACGGCGGCGGGAGTAAGGGTTTTGAGGGTATCTTCTTTGGTATTTGCTACCACTTCAACCCATTCGTTGGCCCCGCCAATAATCTGTTCGATTTCTTCTATTGAAACATCGTCGGTTAACTTTATCGTCAGCGCCTGGGAGTGACTTCTCATTGCGCCGATGCGAACGCAAATACCGTCGATTGGAATAGGTTTTTCTTCGAGACCAAGAATTTTGTTAGTCTCGGCATAGCCTTTCCACTCCTCTCTGGTCTGCCCATCTTCTACCGGACGGTCTATCCAGGGAATCAGAGAACCGGCCAGCGGAACCCCAAAATTTTCTATCGGACATACCGGAGAACGCAAGCATTCGGTTACCGCTTTGTCTATTTCAAGAATCGCGGAACCCGGATTTTTAATCATATCTCCGGCACTCATCCCCAGCACGGCCATTTGATTCACCAGTTCACGCATGTTCTTTGCGCCGGCACCCGATGCCGCCTGATAAGTCATAGAGCTGATCCATTCCACCAAACCTTTTTCAAACAATCCCGAAAGCCCCATGAGCATCAGGCTAACCGTGCAGTTTCCGCCGATATAGTTTTTGACTCCGCTATTAAGCGCATTGTCTATGACTCCACGGTTGACCGGATCAAGTACTATAACACTGTCGGCTTCCATGCGAAGCGTCGAAGCGGCATCTATCCAATAGCCCTTCCATCCGGCCTCTCTCAGCTCACCGTAAACCTTCTTTGTATAGTCTCCGCCCTGACAGGTAACTATCACATCCATACCGGATAACGTTTCCGTATCATATGCATCTGCCAGCGGTGGGAGATCTATACCGATATCAGGCGCTTTTTGTCCGACCTGCGAGGTTGAGAAGAAAAGCGGTTCGAAGCCGGAAAAATCCTTTTCCGCCAGCATTCTGTCCATAAGCACGGAACCTACCATTCCACGCCATCCTATAAATCCGATTCGAAGCATAATTATCTCCTTTTTGCGGTATAAAAACGGCTACTCCAAAAAAAATGAAGTAGCCGTAAAACAAACGAGTAAGCGCGTGTGCTATTCTTCCGAACCGCCTGCGGCAGGCACACTGACTTCATCCGGCAAACCCTCAAAACCTGCTACAGTTATCTTTATCCCCTTCTCCTGCATGGCCTCTTCTGCGCGGATCAGCGGATTATAGTTCTGAAGGTTACGCTCACCATTCGGAGCACCTGCTTTAAACCAGATTTTTCGGCTGACTGCACCGTACATTAACGGCAGGTACGGCAGAAATTCAGATGTTCCTTCGGTGGAGCGGTGGGAGAAGAATGCACTAAATCCACCGTTTTTGATGTTTTCCAAGGCTTCCGAAATGCTCTCTACTCCGATTTCCTTGAGATCTTTGTTAACCTGACGGATATCCTTACGAGCTGTCAGGAATTCCTCAACCAGATTGCTGTCGGCAAGACCAAGGACTATTTCGGATGCAAGGCGGGTTTCGGTAAAGGTACCAGCCTGATTCAACTTGATCAGAACAGAGTTACCTTTTCTGTTATTTCTCTCAGGTGCCGCTAAAAATGGGATGATAAAGCGCATCTGAGTCACCGCGGCATCATCCAGCACGATCTGCACCCGATCTCCGTATTTCTCGGTCATAAGACGATGTGCCTCCGGATCAGCTTCACTACCCGGATCTTCCATTGTCACGAAATTCTGAGCGCTTTTGACAACCGACCAGTTGAACTCAATCAACTCTTCACGAGATTTTTTGCCCAGACCGGAGAAATGCATTTCGTATTCGCCCTTTTCGCGCATCTCTTCGGTTTTCTGCAGTTCAGAGAAAGCATTATCCGTACCAATCGCATAGTCGCCCGACTTTAATCCCAGTTGCTTTGCACACTCTTTGATTCTTTCCAAACCTTCGAAATTATCGGCAACAGGAAAAACGAAACCGCGCTCTTTGGCTGTACCCGTCGGCAAACCGTCACGCACCAGATTTTTTTCGAATTGTCTAAAAAACTTTGTTCCAGTTTTAAACACGTCTTTGATCGACTTTTCATTCATCGCAAAGAAAAACATCTCCTGGATATCCTGCTTTGTTCCCGGAACATGCTCTCCGCCGCATACCATATTGAATGCGACATTAGGCATGAAGAACTCTTTTAGCCCGTTAGGCTTTAACAGTTCCCAGGCCTCATATCCGGATGCTCTAAGCAAGGTCTGGAAGAAAACTGTTGATGCTGCCAGACAGGCATTTCCGCCCCATTTCTTCTTATTGGGGCCAGCTTTCTGAACAAGCTTCAGATCAAATTCTGCACAGGCATCAAGAATATCCCGGGGCTTTTTGATTACAACTTTTTTCGGAAGCAAAGGAGCGATATTCTTCTCGATAGACTTTATGGCTTTATCGTTTGGAATATAGACAGCTTCGTTTTCACCATCAGATGTTCCTTTTGCAATACCGTTGCGTTCTTCGATTTTCCAGCTACTTTTACCTCTTTTGACGTTAGCAGTCATTACTCCCTCGAGAGTGAAGGACGCGTATGAGGAAAGTATCTCTCTACCTTTAAGAGTGAATCTGGAAACGGTGGTTTCCCTTGCCATCTAAATACTCCTTTTACTTTGGTTATACAACTACACACAAAACAGCAAAGCTTTGTAAAATACGTTATTTTTGCGCGGCACACAAAAAAACGGAATAATTTCACCGTATTTTGTTCTCATTCAGAATTAAAAAAAGCCAAATAATACAACTTCAACCAAACTTACCCGCCCAGACGAATTTTAAATCACAAAAAAAGCTGTTCATTCCCTTTTTTCTACTCCTGTTCGACGACCTCTTCCAGTTGGATCTGAAGTTCTTCCCATTTAGCCATGAGATCACAATGTTGGCTTTCATTATGCGCTATCTGTTCGTTGAGTTCTTGCAGCTTTTGGAAATTATGAGCATGAGACGGATTGTGCAGTTCACCTTTGAGTTCTCGGATAGTAGACTCAGACATGTCGATCGAATTTTCTATTTTCTCTATCTGTCTTTCCAGCTGCTTTCGCCGCTTTCTGAAAACGATACGATTTTCCTTTTCATGATTGACACCCCTTTCGGAATCGAAACGATCGACTTTTGAAGTGGGCTCAAGATCTTTTAAAATCCCTTCTTCAATATAAGAGCGGTATTGCGCAAGTGTACCGGGAAAGTCTCTGAATGCATGGGGGCGTATTTCAATGATACGGGTTGCGGTTTTACTTATAAAAGCCTCATCATGCGATACAATAACCACGGTTCCGTCAAAATCGTGCAGCACATCGGCTAGTCGCTGTACCGATTGAATATCCAAATGGTTTGTCGGCTCGTCCAAAAGAAGTACATTGCCCGGATCGGCAAGGATCGCGGCAAGGGACAAGCGCGCCTTTTCTCCACCCGAAAGTACTTCAACTCTCTTATTGACATCTTCGCCGCTGAATAAAAATGCCCCCAAAATACTTTGTATATATGTCCGACCAGCTTCGGGAGCAAGCTTTACAATCGTATCATACACAGAGGCGTTTACATCGAGTTGATCCAAGCGATGTTGACTGAAATAACGAACGGCGCAATTTTGCCCGACAACCACACTGCCCCGGGTCGGCTCAAGCATACCGGCACATGCTTTTAAAAAAGTTGATTTACCCGCTCCATTAGGACCAACGATCGCAACCTTATCGCCGCGGTTGATGGTTACGTTTACGTTCTGTAAAACACTTGGAGCATTACAATAACCCAAAGTTACGTTCTCAAACGAAAACGGTACTCTGGCGGTACGACCGGATGGAGGCAAGGTAAAATGCATCGCATGATTCGATTCGATTGCGGGACTACTTATCTGCTCCTTGAGTTTGTCGATTTGTTTCTGCTTCGACCTTGCCTGGGAAGCTTTTGTGGCCTTAGCTTTGAATCTCTCGACGAATTTTTCCGCTCGAGCTATTTTATCCGTCACGGAATCGATTTGTTTTCGCACCTGCAGATTGTATTCATCTTTCCACTCAAAGTATGCGCTTACCGGCAGTTTACGAATGGTTAGTGAGCCATTCACAAGCTCCGCGGTAGTATCTGTCACCCTGTCAAGAAATGCTCTGTCATGACTTACAATAGCCATGCCGCCGTCGAATTGGCTTAAAAAGGATTCAAGCCAGATCAACGAATCCATATCCAGGTGATTGGTAGGCTCATCCAGAAGAAGGAAATCGGGCTGTTTCAATAGAAGTCTTGCGAGAATCACTCGCATACGAAATCCACCCGAGAGCAATTCTATACTTTCAGACCAGCTCTTTTCAGGAACACCGAGTCCCGCCAGAAATGATTTTGCACGAGCCTGTAAGCCAAAGATATCATAAATTGCCTGCTTTTTTTGTACCCTATCAAGAATCGTGGAAATTCTCTGATACTCCTTAGAGCCCTCACGGTGTTCGCTTAACGTCTTGTATAAATGTTCGGTTTGTAAAAGGTCCTTAAACGGCTCCAGCACGTGGGACATTACCGTATCTTTTGAATCAACATCCATCTCCTGAGGCAAATAGGCGATTTGGTAATCGGAAGGTACGGCGATTCTTCCGCTGTTGGGTTCCTCTTTTCCCGCGATCATTCGAAGCAACACACTTTTGCCGGCACCGTTTACCCCAATAACCCCTATTCGAGCGCTTGTTTCGAGGGATTCGGTTACCGAGTTTAGTAACACCTTTTCCCCAAACTGCTTATGAACGTCTTGCAAAGCAATCATTTATTATTTCCCCGATTGTACTTATCTATAGATATAACATCTGAAATATAAAAGAGGTGCATGTCTATATGCTTCTGAGCTCGCATGCCCGATTGAAAAAATTTCAGTTAATGTTCAATCACCGGTTTACGGCGGCTCATTCTTAATTCGTTTCATGATCAACTTAGGTAAATCTGCGTCGGGTGTTTTTTGAATTAGAACAGGACTCGGGTAGGATTGTTTTTGCTCATATCGGACGATCCCTGCAGTTTTTCTCTTTCATGATGCGAACTATTCGCCGTAACTTTGAAAGTCCACACCTTGAACAGGGTGGTTCGACCCGGGACTTATGTGGGTAGTTTAAACGATTATTGAAAAGAAATAATTGGCCTATACGCTTAAACAGGGCCGTTTTTCGGGCTCTGATACACCCACTACATGGTTTTGGTCCGGTTTTTGATGCAGTAATAAAAATGTATTCGAAAGAGAAAATACAGTGGAATAGAAAATCACTAAACAGAAGAATAGGGAGAGATAGATGGATAATGAACAAATAATTAATGAGTGTGTAATATGCGGAAAAATTCAGATCGACAACTTTTGGTATCCGTCGACAAAATCGCCGCCGCATTCCATGCATCTTAAAGGTGCCATATGCGATGAGTGCTGGGCTCACCGCCTTAATAAAAGGAAAATGGCCGCGGTCAAGGCGGAATCTTAAGACTATATTCGCGGTGATGAAGGAGCTCCCATCCCCGCGATTGACAAGCAGATAATAATAGCAGCCGAACAAGGACCACGAATGGTGAAAGAGATCTCACAAATGTATAGTAGGACAGTGCCTACTCTCTTTACACCTCCTTCCTCATTTTCTCGCGTCCTTCAAACCGGTCTACACCTAAAAAATCCGTCGGACGACATCGGAAAATAAGCCGATTGAAGGCGTTTTACATAGCCGTACTCTTCCCAAAAAACATCCAGGAAATAAACGGCCGAGTTCATTGGCTTTCTTTGGCGTCAATTAGCGTCCATCAGCGGATAATATTTGCGTTCATTAGCGGCTTTGATCGGAAGCTCTGCCCTAAAAAAAAGCCTCTGCACTGGGCAGAGGCTGATATTCATAACAAAGAGCGAGCCGACAGTTTAGAAAAAGTATTTTTCCGAATAGTGCTCATCATTTTCATAGACCAGCTTCTTCACATCTGCTTTCGGTCTTGGGAAAATCAGTAGCATTTCGGTTTCATGTTCCTGATCCAAGAACTCTTTTGAGCCCATCTTTGAAGAAGGCAATGCCTGATATTTATTTCCGTTTACGTCCACAAGAGAGAACTGACTGGGTCTGAGCTTCAGTGGATTGTAGGAGTAATTATACATCATAACTTTCGCGGTCAGGCGTGAACCTCCAACACGCTGGGTTGGTACAGCCAACAGTATGTCGTACTTATTTACCGAATAGTAGATTGTCGAATCTGGCTTATCATGCACAACAGCCTCGTACGCTGAATAGCTTTTGACATTTTTCTTGCGAAGTTTGCTCAGAAGCTCCTGAGCTTCTTTGTGATCCTTGTCATAGTAGAGGGTCAGGAGAGTAAGAAATTCGGCTCGAATTAAAGATTCATGACTTTCGCTGTCTTTTCCGTTTTCGAATTCAGTCTCCGCCATGACAAAGTTTTCTTCAGCCAGGCTTTTTACAATCTTTTCCTTTTTGGACTGTATGGGAGACTTATCTACCGCAACGTTCATTGCTTTATCCAAAAATTCCATTGCTTCATACGTCTTTTGTTTTGCGAAACTGGAATCGGCAAGATTTGTCAGAAGATTTGCGTATAGGGTTTTCAGTTCCGGATCAACTTCGGGATTTAAAGTACTGTCGATATCTTCCAGCAAAAGAGGAAGCGCATCCATATTGGCGCTACCTTCGTTCAGCACCATGTTTGCGCGAAACAGAGACACTTCGATGAAGCGATTTCTAAGACGGGGGGTAACTTTTTCCGGCGCCTTCTTAAGAGCCGTTCTGAAATGGATATATGCTTCTTTTTTCAACAATCGCTGAGCATCACCTTGCGCCTTCTGAGAAGCTTTATAAGCCTTGTTACCCTTGTTTTCATACGATGATGTGCATGAGGCGAGCATCATTAACACTGACAAGCAGATAACCGCCTTTAAAAAATGGTTCATTCTGTCCTCCTTAACCGGGAAAAACGGGAAAAGTTTAACTTTCGGAGTATCTTTGTGCCGAAAATATATTCGCGGGATCAAATAGTCACACTTTTACGTCTAATAAGATGTTTTATTCATACTGCCCCTGTCAATAGAGCCGTCTTTTTTCTGATAATTGCAGCGTTGAAACAGGTTTTTGAAGCAGTTAACACGATTTTTTTGTTTTTAAAGTTCCAAGACAGGCTCAAATTCCGCAGTCGACTTAACCGCTGAACTTTAGAAAGTATAGGAATCCTTCGAGTGATTTCGACATACAGTCAATTATATTTGTGTGCCGTAACTCCTTTAACCCGAAATTACCAATGGAATACGATTTTCTTGATACCGTTGCGTTCAAAATAGTTAAAAGGCTGCTGGACGAGGGATACGAAGCCTATTATGCGGGGGGTTTTGTGCGTGACCGGCTGCTTGGCGTCTCTCACGAGCAGGCGGATATTGATATCGCAACCAATGCCCGCCCCGAAACTATTTCAGCGCTTTTTGATAACGTTGTCGGCGTTGGTGAGCATTTCGGTGTAATGCTGGTAATTGAGAAAGGTATCTCCTTTGAAGTCGCCACTTTCAGGTCGGATATAGGTAGTGCCGACGGCCGTCACCCGGAAAAAGTAGTGTACTCAAGCGCCCGGGAGGATGCTCAGAGGCGGGATTTTACCATAAACGGCCTCTTTTACGATCCCATAAAAAAAGCTACCCTTGATTATGTAGGGGGACAAGCCGATCTGGATAAAGGTATCGTTCGAAGCATCGGCAATCCGGGGCAGCGTTTTGAGGAAGACTACCTTCGATTACTTAGAGCGGTACGATTCTCCGCGAGATTCTCTTTTGCGATTGAACCCAGGACATGGGAGGCGGTTGTCACACATGCCGCATCAATAACAAAAGTGTCTCAGGAGAGGATCTTCCAGGAGCTTACAAAGATGCTCACCGGCCCTAACCCACAAGTGGCAGTTAAACTCCTTTTCGATTCGGGCCTTCTTTGCCGTATCCTGAAAGAAGTCAGTGACACGGCAGGTATTGAGCAACCACCCGAGTTTCATCCCGAAGGTGATGTTTTCATTCACACTCTTTTAGCGCTTGAATATCTAAGGAACCCTTCCCCGGTCACGGCCTGGAGCACTCTCCTTCACGATATCGGCAAACCGCCGACGATGAGTCGTGAAGATCGTATTCGATTTAATAATCACCATCATGTCGGTGCAATCATGGCAAAAAGCGTTCTGCGAAGGCTAAGGGCTCCACGAAAGCTTATCGAAAGTGTCGCCGAGTGCATAGAAAATCATATGAATTGGATGAATGTCACCCAAATGCGTCTTTCCACCCTGAAGAAGTTCCTTGCACGTCCGACCATAAAAGATGAGCTGGAGCTTCATCGTGTTGACTGCCTGGCTAGCCACGGGGATTTGGAAAACTACTATTTCATTCTCCAAAAGCAAAAGGAGTTCCAAGCCCAGTCCATTCGTCCCAAACCGCTTCTGGGCGGAAAGGACCTTATAACCCTGGGGTTTCGCCCCGGGCCCATATTTGGGGAAATACTAAACTCTGTGTATGAACAGCAGCTGGAGGAGCGGATCAGCTCCAGGCAACAGGCTGTCGATTGGGTCAAAAAAGAGTATCCCAACTAAGGGAGCGAAGTGCTGATAAGGCACACCAAAAGAGGAGCTAAATCGGCATTAAGCTCTTTTCTGCTCGTACTGAAACGACGGTCTTGCCCATTTTTATTTTCATGATAACTATTTATTACCGATACTCGTATCTTGTGTAGCGCATTAAGAGAAACTATATTATACCCTTGGGTTGTTTTGAGTTTTGCGGGCGAAAGCCCGTTTTTTATTAGAATCCTTTTAAAAAGATAACTTTCTATGGATAAGCTTGAACGAATTCGACCGCTAATCGAGAGAAAGATCGAGCAGTACGGTCTGGAGCTTTATGATATCAAGTATATCCGTGCGGGTTCACGATCGATTCTGCGGGTCTTTATCGACAAGGAGTCGGGCGTTACAATCGATGACTGTGAGATGGTCAGTAACGAGCTGTCGATGCTGCTGGATGTTGAGGAGTTTTCTCAATCGCCTTACAGCTTGGAGGTTTCGTCTCCGGGCGTCGACCGGCCGCTGATTACCACAAAAGACTTCTCAAGAGCAGCTGGACGACACGTAAAATTGCGAGTACAAGGGGAAGATCAAAAGACACGAACGGTTACCGGAAAGCTTCTTTCTTGTGACGACTCGCGGCTTGTGCTCGAAGTAAACAACAGAGAACGCATTACCATCGACCGTTCAACCGTATTGAGTGGAAAGGTTGAAGTAACATTTCATTGACCCTGGTGGAAGGACGGAAAAACAATGGCGACCAAAAGAAAAACACGTAGTGAGACGGTCAAGGCGACTGATATTGTTGATGCTCTCACGAAGGTCACCAAGGAAAAGAGTATTGGAATAGAACTTGTTCTGGACACTCTCAAGGATGCTCTGGCAACAGCCGCGAAGCGGTATCTGGGCAAACCGATCAATGTAGAAGTTAATATAGATCGGGAAAAAGGAATCATAGAGGTATTTACCCGTCAGTTTGTTGTGGATGAGGTAGAAGATCCCGAAACTCAGATAGACTTGGAAGACGCGCAGGAGATCGATGCCGATCTTCAGGTTGGAGACGAGCTTATTCAGGATCTGGATATAGATCATTTTGGACGTGCCGCCATTCAGACGGCAAAACAAGTAATCGTACAAAGGGTACGTGAAGCCGAGCGGGACAAGATTTTTACCGATTATTCGGAGAGAATCGGCGAGCTGGTTACAGGAACGGTTCAACAGATAGACAAGGGCAATATTCTTCTTAATCTTGGGCGCACCGAAGCTGTCATTCCTTATAAAGAGCAGATACATCGCGAGCGATACCGTCAGGGCGACACGATTCGCGGCTGTATTGTTGATGTCAAGAACAATCAAAAAGGACCGCAGGTGATTGTATCACGTACAAGTCCCATGTTTCTTGAGCGGCTTTTTGAGCTGGAAGTGCCCGAAATATTCGAGCGTATCGTTCGAATTATCAAGGTTGTACGTGCACCGGGGCAACGTGCCAAGGTGGCGGTCACATCCAGTGACAGCCGAGTCGATCCGGTTGGAGCGTGTGTGGGTATGCGCGGCAACCGTGTTCAGGCTATCGTTAGAGAGTTGTCCAACGAACGAATGGACATAATCAACTGGACCGATGAGCAGTCTCTTCTGGTCCGCCGCGTTTTTTCTCCCGCCGAAGTAAAGCGTGTGTTTCCCGTTGGTGAGTATAAACTGGTGGTTATCATAGCCGAGGAAGACCTTGCTCAAGCGATCGGCAAAGAGGGGGTCAATATAAAGCTTGCCTCAAAGATGCTTGAGCAGGAAATAGACGTATATGGGGACGAGGAGTTTGCGAACCTGACGGATGAGGAGCGCGAGGAGGCGCTTAGGGAGCAGATCATAGAAGAGGAAGAATCCGAAGAATTCGAATACGACGCGCTTTCTGTTGATACTGAAGGTGAAGCACTTCAGGAGAGTGATGTTGGTGAGAGGTTTGGAAGCGCCGAGCAGCATCTTGACATCGATGATGAGCAGAGCGTCGAGGAGCTTACCGAGCAGCAGAATCATGAGATGGATGAAGCCCGCCGGCCTGAAGAACAGGATTGGAGCGGGAATGATGACGAAGATGATGTTCAGACTGATTTGATTGAGCAGGCATCAGAAGAATTGACTGAAAAAGAAGACGATGTTAAAGAAGCGATAGAGCGGTCGGAGCGGAAGCAACACGAAGAGCAGGAAGAGCGGGAAGAAGAAGGGGAAGACAGGGATTAACTGTTTACCGTACGTAAGCGTTTCCTGAGGAGGGGCATCTAATGTCCGTTTAGTTTAAAATTTAACGCACAGTCCCGTCTCTGCGACGCACCCATGATACGCGTCGATAGATAACGAGAGGTGGAGTATGGCAAAAGAGAAAGTATACAAACTGGCACAGGAATTTCGAGTCAGCAGTGAGGCACTTGTGCAGATGCTGCGTGGTATGGGTATACCCGTTAAGAGCCACATGAGCACTGTTGATGAGAATTTGCGTGATGAGATCAAGAAGCGCTTCGCACATGAGCGGGCCGAGATCAAACGCGAATACCAGCGCAAGAAACAGATGATGGCAAAGGCGCGTGAAGAAATGATTGCCAAGGCGGAAAAATCGGAGACGGTGGCCGAACAGGCTGCGGCGGGTAAAGCCGAGGAGGCTCCGAAGGCGGCGGCGGAGAAAGAACCAACAGCAAAGGAACAGCCTCAGCAGGCACCTGCAGCTCGGGAGGAGAGGCCGCAAAGAGCGCGCCACCACCGAAACCATGCACCCCGACGTGCCCCCGCCGCACCTCAGCAGCGCCAGCCCCAACAGCGCCAGCCTCAACAGCAGCAGCCGCAGCAGGGTCCCCACCAGGGGCCCGCTCAGAGGCAAAGGCCCCAACCGGTCGCCGAAGCTGCTATGCCTGAGGCGCCTCCAAAGCCGGGAGCTGCAACGGGTAAGAAAGCCAAGAAAAGAAACAAACGCCGTCCCGAACGCCCGGAAGTTAACGAAATGCAGATGAGGGCGAACGTCAAAAAGACGCTTGCCAAGATCGGCTCGGGGACGAGTCGCAAAAAATACAAAAAAGAAGCCAGAGAGCAGGAGGAGCAAACACAGGAGAAGAAGACTCTTCAGGTCAGCGAATTTGTTACCGCAAGTGAGCTGGCAAACATGATGGGGCGCAACTCCTCCGAGGTTATTGCTAAATGCCTCGAGCTGGGCATGATGGTTACAATCAACCAGCGACTCGATTTTGAAACCATCGAACTTCTTGCCGATGAATTTGGATATACGGCGAAATTGATGGCGGAGTACGCTCCGGACATGGCCGAGGAAAAAGAAGAAGTAGATGAGAGCATGCTCGAGCCCCGCTCGGCTGTAGTGACGGTAATGGGGCATGTCGACCACGGTAAAACATCGCTTCTTGATTACATCAGAAAAACCAATGTTATCGCCGGTGAATCCGGTGGTATCACCCAGCATATAGCCGCTTATGAAGTTACCACGGTACACGGGAAGGTGACATTTCTGGACACTCCCGGTCACGAGGCGTTTACCGCGATGCGTGCCAGGGGTTCACAGATCACCGATGTGATTGTGCTTATCGTAGCCGCCGACTCCGGAGTCATGCCCCAGACCAGGGAGGCTATCGACCATGCGCGTGCGGCGGGAGTTCCCATTGTGGTGGCGATCAACAAAGTTGACCTGCCTACGGCAAATATCGATAAAGTCAAGGGGGAACTGTCCCAGCACGGAATCGTTGTAGAGGACTGGGGCGGCCAGGTCTCCAGCGTCGAAATATCGGCCAAAACCGGTAAAGGAATCGACAAGCTTCTGGAGATACTCACCCTGGAAACCGACATCCTCGAACTCAAGGCCAGTCCCGAAGGTAAAGCATCGGGTGTGGTGATCGAGGCCGAGTTGGATAAGGGTAAGGGATCGGTTGCCACGATTCTTGTCCAGCAGGGTAAGCTGCGAAAAGGCGATCCGTTTGTAACCGGTATTCACCACGGACGCGTTCGTGACATGCTTAACGAACGTAACCAGTCGGTGGAAGAAGCCGGACCCTCACAGCCGGTAATTGTTCTTGGGCTGTCGGGTACTCCTCAGGCGGGGGATTCTTTTAAAGTTGCAAGCGATGAAAAGGAAGCTCGCGAAATCGCCTCCAGACGTCGCATCGCTCAACGAGAGAGGGAAATCAGACGAATCGGCGCAGTCTCTCTGGATCATCTATATGAGCAGATACAGGCCGGCAACATGCAAACAATCAACCTTATAATAAAAGGTGACGTGGACGGTTCGGTTGAAGCTCTGGCCGATTCCCTGGAGAAACTCAGCACAAATGAAATCAAAGTTAATGTTATTCATAAGAGTGTCGGAGCTGTCAAGGAAACCGACATATCACTTGCCGCCGCGTCAAACGCATTGATAATCGGCTTTCACCTTAGTCCCAATTCCAAGATTCGGGAACTGGCAAAGCGCGAGGGTGTCGATATTCGCACCTATAGAATCATCTACGAGGCGGTGGATGAAGTACACAACGCGATGGAGGGTATGCTGGCGCCCGAAATCAAGGAAAAAATTATTGCATCAATAGAAATCCGACAGGTATTCAAGATCTCAAAGATTGGAACTGTCGCGGGTTGTATGGTCACCTCCGGTACCGTTCAGCGCGGTGCCTTTGCTCGTATCATTCGTGACGATGTTGAAATCGCAGATACCCGTATTACGTCTCTACGTCGTCATACCGATGATGTCGCCGAGGTTAAAAGTGGATTTGAATGCGGTCTGACTCTTGACAAATTTAGTGATTATCGTGTCGGTGACCGCCTCGAAGTTTACGAGGAAGTCGAAGTCGCAAGGAAACTCACCAGGTAAGAAAAGAGTAGACAATGGCATCACTGCAATGGTACAACCAACGCATTAAAGAACAGCTGCACAGGGAAATTACCTGGGCTATTGTCAACAAGGTCCGTGACCCCCGAATTCCTTCGGTGGTCACGGTTACCGGCATAAATCTGGCTTCCGACACGCGTAACGCCACGGTTTTGGTCAGCATAATGGGAGAGCACGATCATCGGGAGGATGCACTGACAGCGCTTAACAAGGCCGCGCCTTTTATTCAGAAAATTGTTGCCCAACGGGTGAAAATGAAACACTTCCCCCGACTTCACTTTAAACTAGACGAGTCTTTGGACTACAGCGAACACATCAATGAGCTGCTTGACAAGATTAAAGATGACCTGGACTGATCTTAACACCGCAATTAACAATTACGACTCTTTTCTAATCTCCTCCCATATTAATCCGGACGGAGATTGTATAGGCTCCCAGCTTGCGATGTACTGGTATCTGCAAGAACTCGGAAAGAAAGTATCGATCCTTAATCACGATCCGGTCCCGGATAAGCTTTGCTTTCTAACCAACAGCGAAGCTGTGCGAACCCACACTCCCCCGCCGGATGCGGATGTTTTAATTGTACTGGACGCCTCAAATCTTGACAGGCTGGGATGGCCTGTAGATAAGAGCCGCTATAAAGCATCAATCAATATCGACCACCATCGGGACAACGCCCTTTTCGCCGATGTAAACAAAGTCGATTCAAAGGCATCGGCGACAGCTCAGATTCTTTACCGTTTTTTCGAAGACAATAAAGTCTCATACCCGACTCATGTGGCGCAGTCTCTGTATACCGCCCTTATGACTGACACGGGAGGTTTTCGATTCTCCAACACAAACGGCGAGGTACTTCGTATAAGCGCCTCCCTTGCCGATCGGGGAGCCGACTGTGCCGACATATACCAGAAAGCTTACGCCTCCCACTCACCTCAGGGACTTTTCTTAAGAGCAAAGATTTGGTCGACTCTTACCTTCTATTTCCAAAACAAGGTATGCAGTATGGAAATGCCCATGTCGCTTCCCGAGCAGTTGGGTGCAACAAACAGTGATTCGGAGGGGATGGCCGACAATACCGTCGCGGCCGAGGGAATAGAAGTGGGCTTGATGATCAAGTACACCGATTCGGAAGTGCATTTCAGTCTCCGATCAAACGGCAAGGTTGATGTGGGCAATATCGCCAGAAGCATTTCGGGCGGAGGCGGACATACAAGCGCGGCAGGCTGCACCCTTCATATGCCCGTGGAGAAGGCTAAAAAAACTATGCTGGAGATTATCAGACGGGAGCTTGATTAGAAGTTGAACGGATTTCTATGCATAGATAAACCCGAAGGGCCCAGCTCTTTTTTCATAATTAAAAAACTTCGATCCATTCTAAAAATAAAAAAAATTGGACATAGCGGAACCCTCGATCCCCAGGCCTCGGGCCTTCTTATTTGCGCACTGGGCAGAGCGACCCGCCTTCTTTCTTACGTCCCGGGTGCACCTAAAGAGTATCACTTTGCCGTTAGATTCGGCACAACTACCGACACACTTGACAGGGAAGGTGCTGTTTTACACTGCAACGGCCCTATTCCGTCTCGTGAAGACATTCAGAAAGTTCTAAGCTCCTTTATCGGAGAAATCTCACAAACCCCTCCCCGCTTCTCTGCAATAAAAGTAAATGGAATTCCCGCCTATAAAATGGCACGCAACGACCAAACGTTTGACTTGAAAGCCCGCAGGGTTTCGGTCTACGCACTGGATTTATGCGAATACGACAGCCAAAGCGGTATCGCAGACTTTAAAGTAGAGTGCTCGGCGGGAACATACGTGCGCTCTCTGGCCGCCGATATTGCCGGTGCCTGCAAAACATACGGATATGCGCACTCGATCAGACGTACCCGAATCGGACCTCATGAAGTCGGCAAGGCCCTGAATTTTGAACGCATGGAAGAGTGTGCACGAGATTATATTTTACCGATAAAGGATTTCTTCGATGATTATCCGGCCCATACCGCCTCCCAGGAACAGATTATGCTGCTGCGAAATGGTCGGGATATCAAAATCCCTGAGTGCGAAGGGCAAAAAGCGATGTTTGTCTACGATCCGGATGATCAAATCGTTGCGGTAACCCGGTTCACCGGAGAAGACACATACCGGCCGTTGAAAGTTTTTGGTGTTAAATGAAAACGATTGAGCATGAGAATCCTGTTCCCCAGATAAACCAAAGTGTGGTTTCAGTGGGTAATTTCGACGGTGTTCATCAGGGGCATGCCCAATTAGTGTCGATTGTGCGCGACCGAGCGCGACAAAATAACGCGGCTTCGGTGCTGGTGACTTTCGAGCCGCACACTCGTACGGTTATTCATCCAAATCGGCCTCAACAAATATTGACCACCTTTGAGGAGAAGCGTCTTTTGCTTCAACGCCTCGGAGTCGACTACCTTGTCAGGATACCGTTTAGTCGAAAATATGTCGAGATGGATTCGGAGACTTTCGTTGCCGAGGTGCTGAAAAAACGCTTCAATACGGTCGAATGGGTGATGGGAAAAAACCATACGTTTGGAAAAGATCGAAAAAGTGGCGATAACTTTTTGCATGAGTATGGCGCCAGAAATCATTTTAGTATGTTTATCGCCGATTTGCATGCAGAAGGTTCAGCGGTAATTTCGTCGACAGCTATTCGAACTGCCATTCGTCACAGCAAAGTCGGAACAGCGGTTTCGATGTTGGGACATCCGTATCTGATTATGGCAGAGCGTATTTTGGGAATAAGGATGGGGACCGAGTTGGGGATCCCGACTCTTAATTTCAGACATCCGGGCGGCAATAAGGTTATGCCTCCCCCGGGAGTGTACGCGGCAAAGATGGCATTCGGAGAGCGAGAATGGGCGGGAGCCTTGTATTTTGGTAACTGCCCGACATTTGCCGATCGCGATTTTCATTTCGAATTTCATGCCTTCGCACATGATGAGCACTTTCCGGAGCCCGGCCAAACGGCAGCTCTCTGGATGTATCATTTTATACGGCCCGACCGCGGCTTTGAAACTGCGCAGGAGCTTGTTGAACAAATTCGACACGACATTAATCGTATACGAACGTATTTTTCACAGGAGCAGAGCTGGTATGCCACTCACCAAAGAAAAGAAGCAGGAAGCTATTAAAGAGTATGGTAAGAACGAATCGGACAGCGGAAATACCGATGTCCAGATCGCGTTACTTACAAAAAGAATTTCACATTTAACAGAGCACTTGAAGGTCCATAAGAAGGATCATCATACGCGTTACGGTCTTTTGAAGCTTGTTGGAAAGCGCAGGGCACTTCTTGATTATCTTATCAAGAAGGATATCACCCATTACCGCGAGTTGATAAAGAAACTTGGTATCAGAAAGTAAGATCGGAAGTTTCAGACGCTTCGCCGGTATCATCAGGTTGTAAGGACCCCGAATGTATGCCGGGAGCAAGCTCCACGTTTTTATGAGTGTCTGACAAAGATGTAACGTGAGTAGATTTTCTAACGATGCAGACCTCCAACCAAATGGAGACACCCAATGGCATATGTACAAGCAGAATCAACAGTAAACGGAATCCCGGTCTCGATTGAGACCGGAAGAATTGCAAAACAGGCCGGCGGCTCGGCTGTTGCCCGTATCGGCGACACCATGGTGCTTGCAACCGCCTGTTCCGGAACACCTCGCGAGGGAATCGATTTTTTCCCGCTGACCGTGGAGTTTATTGCAAAGACCTATGCCGCCGGAAAAATCCCCGGCGGTTTTTTCAAACGCGAAGGAAAGCCAAGCAGCAAAGAGGTACTCAGTGCGCGCCAGATCGACCGGCCGATTCGTCCTCTTTTCCCCGAAGGCTACAATGACGAAGTGCAGGTGATTGCGACGGTCATATCAGCCGATGATGTCTACGATGCTGATGTCATGGCAGTCACCGCCGCATCAACGGCACTGTGTCTCTCCGACATGCCTTTCAACGAACCGGTCGCGGCGGTGCGTATCGGTATGGTCGAAGGAGAGCTGAAGGTATTTCCAAATCTTGAGGAGACCGAAAGCGGACTGCTCGACCTTGTTGTAGCCGGTACGGAACACTCGATCATGATGGTTGAGGGCGGCGCCTTTGAAATCTCAGAGGAGCAGCTTGTCGATGCTATCATGATGGCTCACCATCACATAAAGGAACTTGTCGCACTGCAGAGACAACTTCTGGAGAAAGCAGGCAAGACCCAGCCGGTAGATTTTACCGCACCCGAGAAAAACACCGAGATCTACGAAGCTGTCAAAGAGCTGGTCAAAGATCGAATCCACGACATCAGTTTCCGCGGAGACAAAAAAGAGCGCTACAAAGGCCTCGCCGAGCTTCTCACCGAAACGCAGGAAAAGCTCCAAGAGCGCTATCCTGAGCAGCAGAAGGAGATCGCCAGCGCATTCCATGATGTCGAAGTGGAAGACATGCGTTCGACAATCATCGAAACAGGCACCCGCATCGGCGGCCGCCGCACCGATGAGGTTCGTCCTATATCTGTTGAGCTCGATATTCTTCCCCGGGCACACGGCTCTGCGCTTTTTACCCGCGGAGAAACCCAGGCGCTCGCGGTCGCCACTCTGGGCACCAAGCTGGACGAGCAGCGTATCGACGATCTGCAGCAGGAGTACAGCAAGACCTACATGCTGCATTACAACTTCCCGCCCTTTTCGGTTGGAGAGACCAAACGTCTGGGTTCGGTGAGCCGACGAGAAATCGGTCACGGTCATCTTGCAGAACGTTCTCTTTCACCGATCCTTCCGAGTGAAAAAAGCTTCCCGTACACCATTCGCCTGGTTTCGGAGGTTATGGAATCCAACGGTTCCTCTTCTATGGCATCGGTGTGCGGAGGATCGCTGGCCCTGATGGCGGCCGGTGTTCCGGTCAAGGCACATGTTGCCGGTGTTGCGATGGGTCTTATCCAGGAAGGTGACAAGACCGCTATCCTTACTGATATTCTTGGCACAGAGGATCATCTGGGCGATATGGATTTTAAAGTAGCCGGTACAGTCAATGGTATCACTGCCATTCAGATGGATATCAAGATTAAGGGGATCACTCCTGAGCTTATGAAGCAGGCGCTGCAGCAGGCTCGTGATGCTCGGCAGCATATCCTCAAAGTCATGCAGGAGGCGATCGAGGGCTCCCGCTCTGATCTCTCGAAATTCGCGCCGCGTATCACCACGGTCAATATCCCCAAAGATAAGATCCGTGATGTGATCGGCCCGGGTGGAAAGATGATTCGAGAGATTCAGGAGGTCACCGGTACGACGGTGAACATCGAGGATGACGGCACGGTACAGATCGCGGCAGTCGACAAAAAGCAGTCGGATGCAGCCGAGAAGATGATTAAAGATATCACCGCCGAGCCTGAGCTTGGTGCAGAGTACGAAGCAAAAATCAAAAACATCGTTGATTTTGGTGCATTCGCCGAATTTCTGCCCGGCAAAGAGGGGCTGATTCATATCTCCGAGCTTGATACCGCACGTGTTAATAAAACGGAGGATGTGGTCAGTGTCGGCGATGTTGTCAGAGTGAAGATCATCGGCTTTGACCGCGGTAAAGTGCGGCTCAGCCGTAAGGCATTGCTGTAAATGCCGGCTATTCGTATCAAACGGCTTACGCACGGGGCAGAACTTCCACTGCCCCGTCGTATGACCAGGGGTTCAAGCGGGGCGGATGTAGTAGCAGCGGTAGAAGATTTTGTTACGCTGCGCCCCGGTGAACGCGCCCTTGTTCCCACCGGTTTCTGCTTCGAAATACCCACCGGCTTTGAGGTACAGATTCGTCCCCGAAGCGGCCTTGCCGCCAAGCACGGCATAACCGTGCTCAACACTCCCGGAACAATCGATGCCGAT
>CAZPHU010000015.1:0-53597 GCA_964586285.1 uncultured Fibrobacterota bacterium
CGAAGGCGCAGTTTTCGGAGGTCCTGAACCATTGCAAATCCCTGGGATTATCGGTTATTAAACAATCCGGCTTTCTCAGCAGAACGGCAATACTGCGTAAGAATTAGAAGGGAAATGTAGGAAACTATAACTGTTTTGGTCACCCGCAGGTTTTCGATGCATCAAATAGCTCAACTAATACCTGAACGACAGTTGCAACTGGGCGCGATGATCTCGATGTTTTTCGAGCAGATCATTGCGCCAATCCTTATTTATTATTTCGACATCGGTGCTGAAGTATGAATAAGCAAACTCCAGTGCGGCAGCATCCTTGAACATGATCGCAAATCCCAGGCTTGCCGTATGCTCCCCGTTATCCGAATCGATATCCGGCTGAGCAAGATGTGACACGGCACCTTCGCCGTACAGATAAGGATACCAGTCGAATTGCTGCCATTTATATCCCGCGCGCAAGATCACAGGGATATATGGGACGGGCACTTCTAAACCGGCTGAACCGCCTAGACGGAAGTATGATTGAGGAGAATTCTCGGCAGCTTCAAAAAATGGTGCCCTGAAAGTACCCTGTACGGCCAGAGTTCCAAATGGAAGCACAAACGCGGCTCCCCCCGCTCCACTAAACGGACGTTTGATCGTATAAACCCCCGATTGCTGGTCCAGAACACTCATATATGTGCTGTCCACAAATTCATAATCAAGTTTCATACGAATATACTGAGGTAGATCAAAACGCGCTCCTATACTTATACGCTCTATGGGACGATACATAAAACCCAACCGCGCATCCATACCGTGGAAAGAGCGGCGGTATGTCTCCATGCTGTTTTGAAATAACAATCGCTTTTTCTCTTCCGTTCTGTGGCTGATGACTCTCAGCATTTCATGAGAACTGCCGAAAACAGGATTGATTGAAAAACCAAACGAAAACCCCGGTCCGATTTGCCAACCCACTGCAAGATTTATCATCCGGAGCTGACCATAGACGGCGTTTGTCACCTCCTGGTAAAAAAGATCGTTTCCAGGGTATAAAGTGTCTGGTATAATATTGTTATTTTGATCATAATAACCGTAGAAGCTTGATCTATGCTCCCTAATCAGTGTGTCGCTTCCAAAATAAGAATAAGTGTTGTCGAAATTAATCGGTGAGGAAAACCCGACAGCATAAGAGAGGCCTCCCTGAGAGGCAGGAACGGCCCGTACCATGCCGGCATGGCTCAGACGCATCCTGTTTTTAGTTATATCGTCTCCACTGGAGCCAAAATCAGCCTGGGTTTGAAGCCTTGTTCCATCTATACCGATCTGTATTTCACGCACCGGCGTGAAACCAAGACCGGCGGGATTCCAGAACACCGCCGAATAATCGTTTGCAAGAGCCACATATGAATTCCCCATGGCCATGGCTCGTGCCCCGATCCCCGTCTCTTTGAATACCGGGTCGTCCGCCCACAACCCAAAAGCTAAGCTCATCAACACGGCAGCTGTTCGGATGAAACCTTGGAATTTATTCATGATTTACCGTCCTCTTCCAAAATGACGACGTGGCTGTATAGCCGGAACCCTCGAGGAGTCGGGTGAAGAAACCGATGAACTTCCTTCTTTGTTGGACTGCACCGGCTCCGTCCTTTTAGCCGCTTCATTTGATGTTTTTTTGGAGACGGGTTTTTTTACCACATCCGGGCGAGGACCGGCAATAAGCGGTTTCCGACCTCTTTGAATTACCTGTCCACCTCCCGTATGCCCGGACGATCCCGGAGGTCTGCTTATAGCTCCCCCACTTCCCCCGGTCTGACCGGAAGGTGACTGGTCGCAATCATAGCATCTTCGGTCACACCTCTCCCAACAATACCTGCAGTTGGTGTGGTAGTAGCTGTGATATGGGCATGAACAGCCGTAATCATAACGATCGTATCTTCCGTAATAGCTGGAACGAAACCACCAGGGACGATTATAGAAGCTGTACCAGTTATAGTCGTAAGTCGTTTTATAACAGCGAAGAACAGGCTCGCCCCAAAAACTTTGGTGCCAGTAACAGTGCTCCCGCTCGGTTACAACCACCGTATCGGGATCGGATTTGTTTTCTTGAACCGAATCGGCTTGCGAATCGACGTATCCGCCGTCCATTGCCGCATATCTGTCGAGTGAAGAAAACTGCGTGTAACAGCCGGTTAAAAGAAAGAGTGCTAAAATGCACAACCATTTCGGTTTCATATATGATTCTCTCCGGAAGAATATTAATCCGTTTAACAGATGATTACCCGTCTTATCTTATACTTTAGACAATCAAGTAACACGTAACGTTACAATAATAATCACAAATAATACGTTTTGCGAATAAATATCATTTAACCGCCCAAAGCCTACCTGGTCGAATAATCGACTCGACATTGCAGGCATCAAAACTCTAAAAATGATTAGCTGTTGAAAATAAAAACCTCAAATACCACTGCGTTATTTTAACTCTCGTATATCGGCCACCTCGACAACCAAAGCTCCCCTGTCCCGGGTTACTTTTCCTCTAACCAGAAAAGCTTCGTGCCACCCGATTTTATGCACGAATTTCAGGTAAGCATCCGGAAACAGAACGCTTTCACACAATCCCGTTTCATCCTCAAAAGTCACAAACTGCATGCTTTCACCCAGTCTCGTGCTTACAGTCTTTGAGGTTATGCACCAGCCCATAAACTGCACCGTACGATTGATGTACGATTTTAGATCTATTATCTTAACTGCTTGTTTGACCGGGTTTTGCATGAGTGTAACCGGGTGACGTTGGGTGAGAAAGCCAAGCATTCGATACTGTGCCGAAAGAAGCTGACGGGTTGAGTATTGCTTAAGCGGCGGGGGGTTTTCCCCGGCATTGCGGCGATAGGCGCATCGCATCTTCCAAAACAGCTGAGGCCGCGTACAATCGGGTTCCACCGAGTCACACGCTCCGGCGGCTATCAACCGCTCGGTGTCCTTTTCCTCTAAGCGACAACGCCCCAGGAAATCGTCAAGATTTCGGTAAGCCCCCGTGCTTCGCTTCTCTATGATGTTTTGCCGTGCATATGCCGAGAGTCCCTTTATCTGACAAAGTCCCACTCGAATACTCATACCGCTCGCCCAATACCGGTCGCTGCTGTTGTTTATATCCGGGCCCTCGATGGTTATTCCCAGCCGCTGCGCTTCACTTATATATGCCTGAGTGCTGTAAAAGCCTCCGTAGTTGCTAAGCACTCCCGCCATGAAACAGGCGGGGTAATGGGCTTTAAGCCAGGCGGACTGAAACGACACCTGCACGTAGCTGGCCGAGTGGGGCTTGCAAAATGAGTAGCCCGCAAAGGAGCGGCACATGGCCCATATTTTTTGGACCGCCCCGTCCGAAACTCCCTTCCTGCGTGCCCCCTGTATGAATTTTATTCTATAGCTTTCCAGTTTATTGAATTTATCCTTCTTGGACATAACCTTGCGAAGCGCGTCTGCTTCCACGAAATTAAATCCAGCCAGAGCCATAGCCACTCGGGCAACATCCTCCTGATAAACCATTATTCCGTACGTTTCGGCAAGGACCTTGGAAAGTACAGGATGCTCCGGCGTCCATTTTCCACCGTGAAGGCGTCTTAGATACTCATTTATCAGCCTGTTGGCCGCCGGGCGTATAATGGAGGAGTGAATCACAAGATGGTCAAAATCCCCCCTTCCCGAGCGTTTCTGCAAAAGACGAGTGGCCGGAGACTCAATGTAAAACACACCCATCGTATCCCCGCGGGCCAACATGTTCATAGTCTGCTTGTCGGAGGCCGGATCCCACTTTCGCTCATCGAAGTTAACCCCTTGCGCCTTAATGTTTTGTATGGCATCACGTATCACCGCGAGTGAACGGTTGCCCAAAAGATCGATTTTAACCAATCCCATGTCCTCCGTACCGTCCTTTTCCCACTGGATGACCCGGACCCCTTTGGCGGAAATCTGCACGGGTGCGTGATGAGATATGGGCCCCGGTGTAATAACCACCCCTCCGCAGTGAGTTCCTATTCCTCTTGGTTTACCCAAAAGCCGCTGTGCGTCGGATATAATCTCCGGCCAGGGCGAATCCAGATGAATGTGACGTGTCTTTGGATGCTGTCGCAAGACTTGCAGGATATCCGGTCCATCCTCATCGGAAACATGCACATAGGGGAATTTCTTGGACACGGCACTGATCTCGGATTCAGTCAACCCATATACCCGCGCGGCTTCCCGCAAAGCCATGCGCCCGCCAAATGTCTGATGAGTAGCGACCATGGCTGCGTGTTCTTTACCGTAACGTCTGAATACATAATCGATTACATCATCACGCTCATCCCAGGCGAAATCCACGTCAATATCGGGAGGATCCTTGCGGCCGGGATTTATAAACCGCTCGAACATAAGGTTATAACGTATTGGATCCACGTTGGTTATGCCTAAACAGTAGGAAACCAGACTGGCGGCTCCCGATCCCCTTCCACAGGTACGCGGCGACTGCTTAACAATATCCTCTACAATCAGAAAATACGACGCAAATCCTTTGCGGCCAATAAGATCCAGTTCATACTCGAGTCGTTCACCAACCTGGGGGGTAATTTCTCCATAGCGGTTTACCGCCCCCTGTAAGGCTTTATCACGCAGCTGGATAACAGCGGGCTTATCGGATTTGAACCGAGGCATGACCGGTGTGCCGAAATCCTTTCTGGAACGTATGGTGTCCACAAACCTCGCGGTATCCTCTAAAGCATTTTCAAATATAGCGTAACGTTGCTTAACCTCGTCTACGGGCAACAAAAACGAATCCGGCATAAAGCAGTCATTTTCCCTTAGGCGATCGAGTGTTGTATTAGTGTCAATTGCCCGCATTAGCTGGTGTGTATGATAATCTTGTTTGAAATGAAACACCATGGGCGGCGCAACAAGACAGGGGTAGTTTTTCTCTTTAGCCCATGAGGGAACGCGGCGGAGATTCGCGATATGGTAATAGACCGGCATTATGGAAGCCAGCTCCTTGAATATCAGGGGATTATTACTTAACGCGCAAAGACCTGCGGAGTCATGTTTTACTGCGGCAAAAAGGTCAAAATCCTTCTCGCAATGACGGGCAGAGATGATACGGCATAAGTTGCTGAAACCACTGTCGCCGTTTGCATATAAAACTACTTTCAAGGACTGGTCTAAACTGCTGATTTCAGAGGCGATAACAGGACGTAAGCCCGAGTATCGGCAGGCACTCAAAAACTCCGGCAATCCATACATATTGTCACGGTCGACCAGTGCAATCGATTTGTAACCCAGCTCACAGGCCAGCTCACACAGGCGCTTAGGAGAGTGCACACCCCTTAAGATTGAGAAATGAGATACTGCGTAAAGAAGAGCATCCATGTACATTCATATCACTTTGTTTTATTTGACTTTGCACCAATTGAATCGAAGCCGTACTTGAGCCTGATTGTATCCAGCGCGCTCATCAGGTTCGCCTCCTGCTCGTTGTCGTAAAACAAGTCCATCTGCCCGTAAGGATACACTAAGTCTTTTAGATACAAGTCGATACCGGATAGCCTTATGCGCCGGATGTAAGCGGATTGGAACAGTTTACGACACGTGTCAAACAGGCTGGTGTTGCCGTTTAGGGGTACCGCCGGTCTGGTGCTTCGATTCACCTGTGAACCGTCGGTAAACGTTAGGGTTAAGCCGATTTTTTGCGCCGCCAACCCCTGCCCCCTAAGCTCCATTCCTCCCCTTTCAACCAGTCGGTGAAGCTCGTACAGTATGTAGTTCTCATCATTACTAAACTCCCGAAGCAGCGCCTGTTTATGTACCGACGGCGGCGGGGTGCTCAATGCACGAACCGGCGCGGTATCGATTCCGTGAGAAAGCCTGGCAATCTCGAGTGCTACGGCACCCAACGCCTTCATCATCCTGTGTGGATCTACAGCATGTAAGTCGCTTATGATGTTGAAGTTAAACTGCATCAACTGACGTATTACAGTATAGTCTATTCCGGGGAGAAGATGTATTGGTAACGGAGCCATAAACTCATCCTCACACCCGCTCACTACAGTACACACCCCCATAGGTTTAACCACCCGGGTAGCGATCTTGCTGACAAGTTTATTCTGCCCCAATCCCACCGTACTGGGCAGGTTGAACTTGTTTTTGATCTCCTTGTGCAGCTTATCGGCAACATCAACCGATCTTCCAAACAATCGTTGTGTACCTGTAACATCCACAAACACATGCCCGGGCCCCGCCGATTCAACCAGTGGTGAGATATGCGCCCCCTCCTCAATAACCGCATTGAGAGCCCGTCTGTATGCCTGAGGCATGGGGTTAAGTATTACCAGATCGGGACACAGCCTCTTTGCCTTCTCAACGGGCACACCTTTATGTATCCCCGCCTCACGAGCAACGGCAGAGGTATCCAACACAATCCGTCGCGCGGAGCCCGCCGTCGCAACCGCCACGGGATACCCGCTTAACCTCGGATTGAGTGCCTGGGCTACAGCTACATAAAACCCGACTATATTTATGTGAATTATGTGACGATCCATAATAAGCAGCCATTTCAGATCAAGAGTTAACAAACCGGGGCTTTCTACAGATATATCTAAGACTTAACCACAATCGCGGGCGAAAAGTTATTCGCTCGTACGGCAAATCTGCCGGCTTCTCATCAAACGTTTTTCCGACTATAGTATCCTTATACTCGCCCCTGAAGCTAAACAAACAAATGACCCAAAAACGAAAGGAGCCGATAAGGCATTAGGAGTCGGATTGATCCCCTGTAATATTTGTCTGCCTCAAAAGCTCCTCCATCATGCGTGCATTTCGCACCGCCTGACCTTTGGAATGATTATTAAATGCAATCATAACAATCCTGCAATGCTTTGCCATTTTTTTAATCCGAGGAATCCAACACGCCAACTCATCCTCATCATAGAGATAATCGTATCGGCTGACATTATCCCCGCTCCACCAGCTTTCACTGTTCCTGCCGTGAAACCGGACATATCCTATATCGGCGGTGATCAGGCCGGAGGGTTTTATAAGCCCCGGCAAATCGGGCTCATCCACATTGACCAACCCGACCCCACGCTTGCGAAGACCTGAATAAACCGAATCGCGCATCCATTCGGTATTCCTGAACTCTATTACCACAGGCAGCCCTTCAAAGGCCCCACACACCCAATCCAGATGCCTGCGCGACTGTGGGGTATAATGAAAACTGAACGGAAACTGAAAAAGCACCGCCGAGAGCTGCGAGGCTTCGATAAGCGGAGAAATACCCTGCTTGAAAACGGCTGCCTCTTTCTGCAAATCCGCGGATATTGAATGAGTAAGGCTCTGATGCGCCTTCACCGAAAAACAGAACCTGTATCCCACAATATGCGTCATCCGCTCGATCGTGTGAGGATCGGGTTGACGGTAATAGGTGAAGTTAAGCTCGGTAAACGGGAAGTAGCTGCTGTATATCGATAAATAATCTTTCACCGAGGTTCCCGGTGGATACAACGGCCCTACCCAATCGTTATATGAATACCCGCAGGTGCCGATAAGAACCGATTCCATAAATGCCTTCAGATAGTCATTTAGTTTCGAAAACAATATCTAACGCTAAAACAAAAACAATCCCGTTGAGACCATCTCAACAGTTACACGGATGTACATTTGTACATGTTCAAAACCGCAAATCATACACCACTAGTGTGACTTTTTCGTAAAATTTGATTCTATCAAAGGGGAAACATAATTCTAAGATCCCGGATTCGTCTCCACGTTTCTTTAGTGTCATCGGCCGATTTGATTGCCCTTAGACACGAGAAAAAAGAAACTTTTTGTTAGGCAAATTCTTGCTGTGTAGAGATAATTATATGAACAATACGTCTCATATGGGCGCTGCTGCTATATTTCAGGAAAACACCACATACCTGAGAGCCTTCCTGATTAGTTTCCCAGACCGCCCAAGTTGTTCCGGAGAGCTGATTCTCCCGCCTTCCCTGCGATACCTGAGTATTTTGTCGACCGTTTTGGGCCCCAGACCGGGAACCCTCAGCAGTTTGTGTTTGTCGGCCTTGTTAAGGTATACCGGAAAAAATCCGGGGTTATTTTGCGCCCACATCTCCTTGGGATCGGTGCTTAAATCAAGATTACCCTGTGCATTTAAAGGAATCTCCTCAGCTTCAAATCCGTAAACTCGCATCAAATAGTCTACCTGATATAAACGATGCTCGCGGGTAAGGAGCTGATCGTTAGTCACCCCCGACTGCTCACCGGGGAGAGTTTCATCACCTAATCCACGTTGGTAAGCGCTAAAGTATATCCTTTGCAATTTCAATCTTTTATACAATCCCCAGCTATACTTTATCAACTCCCTGTCACTCTCATTTGCCGCACCGACTACAAATTGAGTTATCTGCTTCACACGGCTGTACCTGCTGCCTTTTTGTGTCAGGACACTGATTAGTTTCATAGGCCGTACAATGTCGTTTAAATAGTTTTTGCTTACGCTAAGTTTCGCAAAGTGCTTCTCCCCCGCAGTCTCCATGTTTATAGAAACCGCATTGGACAACGAAACCGCTTCTTCAATCGCCGCATCCGATGCGCCCGGAATCACTTTCAAATGAATATAGCCCTTGAACTTCTCCCTTTTGCGCAGTATGGATGCAACCGCATTAAGACGAGCCATGGTAGTGTCCGGATCACCACACACTCCGCTGCTGATAAACAATCCTCCTACCAATCCCCGCCTGCGGTATTCAAGAAAAGCCCTCACCGTCTCTTCAACACTCAGGCTGCATCGTCGCGAATCCTCGGCTGCACGAAGCGGGCAGTATTTGCAATCGTTAATACAGGCATTGCTCAAAAGGGTTTTAAATAAAAACGTCTTTCCACCCGCCGGAAGCGTGACCGGATATATCCACCTGTTATCATCGGAACGCACTCTCCCGGGACTCTGTTTGGTACCGCAGGAACAAGCCAGGTCATATTGAGAATCCTGAGAGAGAATAGATAATTTTTCAAGCGTATCTGGACGATGTTGAACAAACGGCATAACAAACTGCGTGTACGATCACTTTCGGGCGATAAAAAGACCGGCATCCTTGGTGATAAGAATGTGCCCCAACCTTTTAATATTTGCGCATCAGCCCCACCATTTTACCCGCAATTATCACCTCCCTGTCGCTGTGTACTATTATATCCTCGTACGCAGGGTTTTCGGGCCGCAGGATTATATGATCGGGCTTACGAATATAACGCTTCAGAGTGGCTTCTCCCTCGATTATCGCCACAACTATATCATTGTTGTTGGCCGTCGACTGTCGGCGAACCACCACGATGTCCCCATCAAGCACCCCGATTCCCTCCATACTGTCGCCTTTGATCCTTAGCGAAAAAAGCCCCTCACCCTTGAAAATGCTTCTGTCCAGCGTAATGTAACCGTCCAGATTTTCAACAGCGGTTATAGGTACTCCCGCCGCAACCGAGCCAACCAGCGGCACCCGAAACTGATCGTTTGAGGACTCACCCTCTGTATCCACTAATATCTCTATCCCCCGGGCCCTCCCGCCCAGAAGACGCACATAACCCTTCTGCTCTATTAGACGAAGATGCTGGCGAACATTGTTGGGACTCTTGTATCCCAGCGCCTCGGCAATTTCCCGAACCGTAGGGGGCATACCCTTGCTCGTACGATACGCCATTATGTATGCAAAGACTCTGCTCTGCTCCGGTGTTAAAGGTCTCATATAGCCCCTGTCTTTTAAACCTGATAATCCAATTTTTAAGTAAACCATTCAGACAGCATATAAACAGATATATCCCTTACTATATACAACTTGCCTGCCCGTTTGTGTCATGCTGGAACCGTTCCCACCAATGAAGACACCGCATGCGCAGGAACATCGGGCCGGTGGAATCGTCCGCCCATGCGTATGTATCCTACCACAAAAAGACGACGAGCTTTACCCTGCCCCCTGACTATGCCTCCTTTTATCATGAATCGATTACCGCATCGACCGTTATTCGAAACGTTGTAAGATTCTGTTTTTACATCAGCCGTATCAGCTGATTGTATTATCGCATCTAACGGAAGACTCATTTGCGCATTTGTTTCAGTCATATCGATTCACCCTTTTCATCAAGAGACACTCACATACTGTACATATTAATATACTGTACATGCGTACATGTTTTCAAGCAAAAAATTACGCATCTCTACTTTTACCTGAGATACGCAACCTCATCACGTGCACAACGCACGTAAAAGCATATAATTTCACCCTTTAGTAGTCACGATCTCTTGGGGTATTAAGACTGATGCATTTTGTTGGGCCGAACAGGTGACAACCTTGCGGTCGAAGTGATGGTGATGTCAGGCGATTGTGAGATGCCGACGGAATCTTTTGTTGAAAAAAAACTGGGCGTTGACTTATCTTCTTTAATGAGTAAAGAATGTCACCGCCTGTTCTCCCAGGATCTTATGTGTACCATCGCTACTCTTTGCGCTCATACGCACGATATACTGTCCGGAGGAGACTTTTCTACCTTCGTTTGAAATTCCGTCCCAGAGAAGCGTATGAACACCTGCCTGAGTGTGTCTCAATGAATTCTGCCAAACCAGGCGCCCTTTAAGATCGTAGATCGAAAAAGCGATCTGCTTGAAACTATCATCCCCGATTTTGTACCGAATGGATAAACGTCCTCCCAAAGGATCGAAACAGCATCTTAACAGGGTCTTTTGGGCGACACGGTAATTTTGCTTGAAATCGGACAAATATGCCTGTGTTCCCACGACAATCCATTTTGTTTTTCGGGCGGACGGTTGAAGTATTTCCCGTTCCATGCCCCCCGGCCATTCAAACGATTGTGTCTCCGAATCCCATATACGAACCTCAAAGCTGTCCGGAACAGAGGAGAGATTTTGGAGATTATAGTCTATATTTTTTGCTTCGTTGCCTTGATTGAATAAAACAATTTCCCAGAAATAACCATCCCTGTCATTATTAGCGGTAATAATGTGACCGCCCAGCGCGTTGTTGAGTGTGTCAACCAGGGCTGCGCCAAGACCTCCGAAACTGGGCGGCAGTGCATAAACACGCTGGGGTGTGTCAAGAGTTTCATCTACGACACAGCGAATTTTGCGGGAACTCAACTGTCCCGCTTCCCTCCAGTCAAACCAGATCCCCCACTGACAACTCAGATCCTTTTTCGTTACAATTCTTTTACTCGTTTCATTCTTCGCCGCAACAGGCGGGATACGCAATATGAGAGTATCATTTGTGAGATTATATGCCGTGTATGCGTACTTGCGAACTTCACTGGAAAGAACATCCTCAGCCGCTGCCCGGGCAAGGGAATCAAAGACCGAAATGTAAAACTCGTTTGCAGTATACACCCCGCCTATATCACCCCGGGTCTTCACCCAATGATGGAGCTGAATGGAATCGATATTCGGAGTCGCATCCATCACGGCACTAAACGGAACATCAAACTGAAAGGGAGATGCGAAATCGGTCCATTGTCGGGGAGCAAGTTTTATCCCAAACGTGTCTTTCAGAGACATCGTTTTCCCTGATCCCAACTTGATGATATCATACTCACTTGTTTTAAGCCAAAACACCCGCCCCGGAACAAGGCTGAAGTACTGTTTGACCGAATCACCGTATTCCAGCCACCCGTCCTCGTTCGCATGTTTGACGCCTTTGCCGACATAACGAAAAAGCCTGAATTTATAGATGTCGTATTTCCATTCGCTATTCTCATTCTCTTTCAGCTCATCCAACACATTTTCAATCAGACTGTCTTCCAGCACTCCCCGGGCCGCCAGCGGAATCCATTCCCTGTTCTCCGAGGCCGGCACCTCCCAGCTATCCGATATAACCAGGCGTGAAATATCAACCGTATCCGCATTGACATCATCGTTAACTATAATCAACCCACGTGTACCGTTTAGCTTGTTGGCATACTCCAGAGGTATCGTATCAGTCACGTCCACTAAGGTATCTGTTAAAATCGAATCTCGTTTATATGTATAATCCGTGCCGCCTTCTCCCGCCAAAATCGTATACCCGGCATTTGAAATATTGTCACTGATAGAAAACTGCTCCAGCCACCGGTCCCCGCCGGGATCGATTGCGTCCTCTGTTCCTGTTGTTAAGGTAAGCCGGGGTTGAAGCGTATCGATAAGAAGCAGAAAAGGCGCTTTCATGTTTCTGGGCTCCGTTCTTATCCATACGAATCCATCTTCGAGATAGGAATTGTAAACCACTTCTAAAGTACGCTCCTGCGTAAACCGGTACACGCGAATATCGTTTTCATCAAGCCCGTCAGGAATAGAATCATATCT
The DNA here is from genome assembly GCA_964586285.1 of uncultured Fibrobacterota bacterium. Classification (GTDB taxonomy): domain Bacteria; phylum Fibrobacterota; class Chitinivibrionia; order Chitinivibrionales; family CAYFVL01; genus CAZPHU01. Next base: position 12,338 of record CAZPHU010000015.1, read on the forward strand.
TATCCCTATAGAAAACGTATCCGTTTGCACCCCCTCACCCATTTCGAAAGACGGTCCGACGGAAACAAATCCTCTCAGGTACGAAGGCTCCACTCGCAAATACTTGACAGTATCCTGATTGTAACCGACATCATCGGATTCACCTTTCTTAAACACTACGCTACCGTTGAATGCACTCGTTTCCGTATACCCCGAATCAAAAAAAGTGATAATCTGATGATCGTAAAAAGGAGTTTTTTGTGTATCACAAGAACTGTCGTTTACCGGCGTCCACGATCCGTTTGCATCTTGAAGAAAAAGAGAAATGTAGTAGGTGGTATCAAAAAGGAAACCTTCTCTCATCTCCAGGATCGCACTGTCATCAGGATTTATGCTTTTTTCAACCTGGACATTCTGACTCGGCTCTACGACGTATCCGTCAAGCGAATACTCGATTCCAACTGTGAAGCTGTCCGCATTCGATACGGTCGTATCTGCTGTCCAGAAAACCGATATCTGGTCGGCTACTTCATCATAGGACAATGAATCGAGGCGAATGTGGTGTTCGGATGCAAGAGGATAACTAATGCTGCTCAGCACTACAGCAATCAAGAAAATACTTCGGAAATGCATAATTGTTCAATTCTGTGACATGTAATTCTGTTTGTCGGTTCTCTGACCGCACTACTTCATATTGAACAAATATATGAAATTTTGATAAATAGCGAAAGCAAAACATCGGTTTTACTCAAATAATTATGATTTTACTCAGACTACAGGCAGGTTCAGAGCGCGAAAGCAAAAAGTGCTCGTGAGGATTTTCCTCACGAGCACTCTTCGAATAACTATTCAGACGAAAATTCTTATCTGGGTAGATAAGCGATTCGCTGCTCTCCGATTATCTTTTTTACACCGCTGTTAGTGGTTGCGGTCATGCGCAGAATGTACTGCCCTGATGCGATCTTTCGGTTATCGTTGGATCGACCATCCCACAGCTGAACTCTGTTACCTTGGGCCGGCTGTTCGATCGACTTATGCCAAATAAGCCGCCCACGCAAATCATAGATGCTGAAATTTACATTTTTGAGTTCATTGTGAGGAACGGTATATCGGATAGAAAGCCTTCCGGAAAAAGGATTGGGATAACATCCGGCAAACGCCAGTTTTGCTCCCGGAACCAGCTTTCGGAATTCCTGCAAATACGCATCGGTTCCAACAACCACCCATTTGGTTTTTTCCGTCGACGGTTGAAGGGTTTCCTGCTTCCAGGAGGCGGATGGTTTCTCAAATGTCTGTTTTTGAGGATCCCAGATACGCACCTCCATATCCGCGGGAATGGAAGAAAGATTTCCAAGATTGTAATCCACTTTTTTTACCTGACTTCCCTGATTGTACAGAACAATCTGCCAGGAATATCCCTGCTCATCACCCCGGCCCGACAACATATGGCCGCCCAAAGTTTTATTTACGGTGTCTACCACTCCGGCTCCCATATTGGACAGGGAAGGGGGCAGTGCAAAAACACGCTGCGTTTTGCCCAGGTTTTTATCTACAATGCACCGAATTTTTCGAGTACTCACGTTTTCGGAGTCACGCCAGTCAAACCATACGCCCCACTGAGAAGAATTCTGCGTTTTAACCATTCTCCTCTTTGCCGCCCCTTGATTCACATTCGGCACAGGTGGGATTCGCAAGGTAACGGGCTGAGCCAGCGGATTATAAGCCGTATACCCAAAACTTCCGCGTTGGCCGGACAACACCTTTGCAGATGCGGAAAGAGCAAGATCCTGATCTTGCACAAAATAGAATTCCTGTGCCGTATACGGCTCATCATTAGCGCCCTGCCAGTGATATATCTGAAGCGAATCTATCATTTCGGTAGCTTTCATGACTTCACTAAACGGAACGTCAAACTGAAACGGCGAAGCAAAATCGGTCCACTTTCCGGGAGCAAGCTGTATCTCAAAGGTATCTTTAAGAGAAGTTGTTATCCCTTTTCCCAGCTGAATAGGAAGCCCTCTTTTCTTTGTCTTTATCCAAAACAGTCGGCCGGGCAATACTTTGAAGTACTGCTGAAGCGAATCGTGATATTCCAACCAGCCATCTTTGTTTGCCGAGGCCATATCGGTCCCCATGTATCTGAACAGACGGAATTTGTAAATATCATATTTCCATTTTTTTGTGGTTTCATCCTCAAGCTCGTCCAAGACACTGCTTATAGAGTTATTCTCCAATGTACCCCTGACCGCCAGAGGCTCCCATGACGGATTAGCCGACATCTCGTCAATACCTTCACTCTCTACCCGACGGGATATATTAATCGTATCCGCATATACACCGTCGTTGACGATTATTCGGGCACGCATCCCGTAATTGCGGATTTTTTCTTCTATCGGAATCCTAACGATTTCTGTTTTGGTCGTGTCGTCAAGAGTGTCTTTCTTTACCCAGCCATACAGCTCTTCACCGGAACTTGACTCTACCGTGTATATAACATTCCAAATGTTATCTTTTACATCAAATTTCTGACTCAGTACAGAGCCACCTCTGATAACAAGATTTGTATCCGATGGTATGACAAGCGGTTTTTGGGTATCGGCAAGCAGCACGAAATTCTGCCCTCGGGCCTTGTCCGTCTCTACCCATACGACTCCCCCGGAATCGTAGGAAGAGTGCTCGGCCAAAAGTTTATCGTCTACTACACGGTATAAACATAGATTCTCTTCCGTAAGACCACTGGGAATGGAATCATATCTTATTCCGACGGTAAACGGTGCGGTTCCCGCACTGCTTTCCAGTCGAAAACCCAGACCAACCGGAATGAATCCGTTCAAAAGCTTACCATCGATTTCATAGTACTGAACAGTACCTTCATTTTTCCCGAAATTCGTGTCCTGAGGCCGTCTCTTGAAGATAACCTTGTCATTAAATACGCTTGTTACATTAACTCCATCCTCAAAGTAGGTTATCTGCTGTTCAGTATAATCTGAGGTCCTTACCGTATCACGACTCTTGTCGGTAGCGGAAGCGAATACTCCATTCACCTCTTTCAAATACATCGATATGTAACAGAGCGTGTCGAACACGATCCCTTCATCAAACTTCAGCTTGATACTGTCCTTTAAGGATGTGACGGTTTCTACTCTTGTCTTGGGTCCGGGAGCTTGCGGGTATCCGGCAAAAGAGTATTCTATTCCAACCTTTAGAGTGTCGTGTTCGCCAAAACCGGTCGTATCGATCTCCCACTTAACCGAAATTTCGTGAGTCTTACTGTTGTAAAAAGGAGGACTCATTACGATCGTGTTTTTTATATTGCTTAGCCCGGCATTTGGAGTTGTCAGTTTGATTCTGGACTGCTCGGTAATGTAAGACCAGAAGCCGTTTTCATACCGCTGCAAACCGAAATAGTATGTGGTTGAGGGCTCCAGAACATGAATGGTATCGGTATGCTGGCTTCTTTTCGGATTCAACACTTTGTACCCAGCACCCTGCGTAGGCGTGTGAGTGGTCTCTATCGAATCGGTACCGTACCAGATACGCACACTGTCATTATTAAAAGCAGCCGAACCCCAGTCCAGAATCACAGTCTGAGGTCCGATCGTATCGCCCGTCAATACAAGCTCATTTTCCGGCAGCACCATTCCGATATTAACCGAGCCCGTTCTGGGATCACTAAGTTCACCTTCATCGTTTTTTACCACAACCGCATAGTAAAACATCGCTGAAATTGTGCTGAAATTTGTATCGGCAACAGTGTCTTTGAATGTGTTGCCAAACACACTGAACTCTTCGATACTAAACCATTCGGTCTTGTTTGTATCCGAGAAATTCGGCTTCTCATCAAAACCTTTCCATAACCCTATGCTGTCCGCTTTTGAAGAGAGCTTCTCGATGTTGCCGACAGTCAAGGCCACCCAATCATTGCCGCTTGTATATTCGCCTGTGATTTCTAGCGGATTTGTAATTACCTCCACCGAACATCCATTTTCGGATATAAACGCCGGAATGCTGTCTGGGTTATGCCAGAAAACAGAACCGACGAAATAGAACATGCTGCTCTCGAAATTTTCCGACGACGGGATAGTTACGACTGTTGAGAACGAATTGGACGTATCCGGAATATCAACTAAAGAGAATTTTACCAGTTGCTCAGCATCCGGATCGGGCCGGGTCCGAAACGATCCGGAGGAAAACCAAACACCTATCGAATCGGCCCAGGGACTTAAGCTGTTTTCGATTGTGGGAATCGAACCGATTCCGCTTACATTCAGCCTGACCTCTCCATCGTTTATGCGCTCACCGCTAAGTTTTACCGGATTGGTTATATCGGTTTGTACCGGAACTATAATTTGCAGTCTTACTTCATTATCCTTTATGCTGATCTTATAGATAAGTTCAGCAGGCGCATCACCCATACGAAGAGTGTCTTGCTCATCGACGGTAATTTCTCCATCACAGGTCATAATCGTATAAGTTCCTTCGGCCGCTCCGCCTCCGGTCTTAAGATTGATTACACCGTCAAGAGCAAGATCACCTTGAACGGCAATCGTGTCGCTTGTCGAGTCGATACTTATGTTTATTATCGAGTTATCCTGTAAAGACAAGCTTCCTACGGTTACCTTTTTGGAAACGTCGGAATCACTTGTCAGTGCGCCGCTGTCGGAAACGGATACCGCGGATCCGACAGAGTCGCTCAGGTCCAAAACGGCACCTTTTGCCACGGCAACGTCACTTGACTCAAGAGACCCCTCCAGGCGCAAAACGCCGCCCTCAACCGAAGTTGCTCCGGTATAGGTTTGATTTCCCTTAAGGATCTGCTTTCCGCTGCCGCTCTTTGTAACAGAAACATTACCGCCTATCAGGCCATTGTAGGCGTAGGATGTATCGTTTACCCGCAGATGAAGTGCCCCGCCGGTTTCGCCTGAGTTTGTTACGACCGCGCCGCTCTCTTCTCCGGCCAAAAGCCCGTTTATAATCTGATTGAATCCGTTTAGATCCAGAGTTGTTGAATCGGCCAGAGATAAAACAGCCGTTGGAGATATGCCGCTGTCCGCTCCAAGAGAGGTTGTCGCACCCAGGAGATTAAGCCCCCCATACTCCCCACCTCCGCCTAATCTGATATTATCGTGGGAAATGGAGATCGTGCTGTTTTGCGGGGCAGTTAATGCACCGTTTACTATAAGAGAGCCGTCTCCGCTTATGAGAGCGCTGCTTATCTTACCGCTTATATCTATATCCCCTGCCAGGGTATCGTTTCCGGATGATTGTATCAACCCGCCCGACTCAGGTCCCGCACCACTGTCTATAACCAAGGCATTGGCCAGCTTTACACCTTCACCGAGAATCAGCCGAGACGCACCGGCGCCCAAAGTAACCGTTGAGGTTCCAAGTGCTCCACTGGATGTAGCTTCCAACGATCCGCTGTTAACAAACGTGCCGCCGGAATAGTCGTTGGCCCCATTAAGTATGAGAATGCCGGCTCCGTTTTGATGAACCTGTCCCTCCCCGGATATTACATTGTCGAAAGTAACAGAGTCGCTTCGATTGAATATCAGTATTGCGTCATTTTGAATATCACCCGGTACAGCTCCCGAAGTCAAACCGGCACCGATCTGTAAAGTACCGCCGGCAATCGACACGCCTCCGGAGAATGTGTTGTCTCCCGACAATGTAAGCGAACCGCTTCCCCCCTTGACAAGAGAAACGGTGCCTGAGCCGTCCTCGATGACTCCGCCGAACACAGAGGAATCATCTTCGCTTCCGCTCACCACCAGAACCGACGGGTCTTGTCCGGAGCTGGTTACGATTCCGTCTCCTCCCAATCCGTCGATCGTATCGCTGTAACCGTTTAAATCAAAGGTGCCGGACACGCTTAGATTGCCAAAGCCGCTTCCGTGCGGTACAGCGTGATCCACTCCCAGCCTGAGTGTCCCCTCATCGACTCTTGTCGGTCCGGTGTAAGTGTTTTTGGCATAAAGGGTAAGAGTACCTTCTCCCTTTTTTGTCAATCCACCGTCTGCACCGTCAAGTTCAGCATCGGTAATAAGCGGAACCATGATTGACTGATTGAACTCGCCCGTATTGATTCGAGCTCCACCAGCCGATACGACGGCCTCAATTGTACCGACAGTGCCTCCACCGCCGTGAACCGTATCGATAATCGGATGAGTATCGTCGTTTGCACTCAAAATACCGCCGTCGAGAATAAGCCTCATGTTGAAAGGACCGTCACTTGCGGCTGCATCCTCTCCAAGCTTCATATAAATACGGCCTGTCTCAAGTTTTGTAAGCGTTGTTTCTTCACCCCTGAGAGCAATCGTAAAATTCTCGTTTTCGGAATCTCCCATACTGTAAACCTCAGCGGCTTTGAGTTGTCCATTGTTTTGCAATGTCAATGAAGCGGTTCCGCCGCCTTGGTGCAGGAATGTACCGGCGTATGTATGGTTTGCACCGGAAATGGTAATCGCATGAGCCCCACCGTTTATGACACCACTTGCGGCTGTAACGATATGCTCGTCGGAAAATCCGATTGTGCTCCCGTTTGCACCGCCTAAAACCAGCGCCTGCCCGGCGTCGATTGAACCGCCCGACAATGTAACGGTTGAATTTGCCCCCGATCCCAGTAAGACATCGCCGCCGGAGCTTATTACGCCTCCCGTAAGATTTACTACGGCACTTGCCGCCGATCCGAAAACAAGATTTCCACCCGGCGCATTTATCGTCGCATCCGTAAGATCCACATCACTTCCGATACTCATCGAAACCTGGTTTGTATCGCTGTCCAGAAGAGTAAATGCCCCCGATTGAATGACGGTTTTGCCGCCGCTTAGATGAAACTGGTTAAGCTCGTGCTCATTAGCACCCGAAATGGTCAGTTGGGCACCGCCTTTTTTCTGCAAAGGCACGGAACTGCTTAGCGCGGAGGTTATTTGGGCGTCGGCTTCGGTTGTAATAGAAGCGTTTTCTCCGGTGATGTTCAACACTCCCCCGTCAAGGACATATTCACCACCGCTGAAAAGAATGGAATCGACGTTCTGGGTGTCGACAACGGAAATCGTGAACGGTCCGCCCTCCCCCCGAAATTCCGCGCTGCTTCCGCTGTCGGGCCAGGAAAACAGGTTGATACCGTTTGCGGTCCAAGAAGCATCCTCTCCCCATTTTCCGTCATCACCCTGGTAGCCTTCTTCCTCCGATGTATCCCAGATGTAATGGTCGGGCCCCGCTACAATTATGTCGTCGGTACTAAAACGCCAGTCGGAGGGATCACTGAAACCGGCAAAAAAATCTCCCGCCGCATTCACAAAGGCAGTTTCATCTATCTGAACATAGTAGGTTGATGCGGTATCGAAAGGTTGGGAAGGAATTATTGTTACGGTCGAGGTTGCGTTTCTTTTCAGCGAGATTCGGTCAATGTACACAGTTCCCGATGTACCTGTTATTTTTTCTTATACCAAACTCTCGAATGGCGGCACTATTTCCTACTCGGTCCAGACCAGCACTCAATCGAGTCCAAATGCCCTCCGAAACCATCTTACCTGGGAAAACATTCCACTCTACCTGAATCGAAATGCTGCATGCCTGCTCGGTGTAAACCCAAATGGATAATGAATCATACGAGGACCAATCAGCAGATTGTATTTCCGGATTATTAGTTGCGACCCAATCAAACTCATCATTAGTTCCAAGAACAGTCGCAACCGCACCTATACCACCGAATGATTGTTCATCTGTCCAAACTCCGTCACTTTTATCCTGTGTCCAAACGGCAGTATCTCTTAAAACGAAAGAATCGATCTGTGTTTCGAAATCGGCAATCACACTGTCCATGAGCACATTGGGACCGGCTACATCTATGGTCTCGAAATCGCTCCTGTCATTGCTTCGCATTATCCTTATTTCACCGGTACCAACCTCTACATCCTCACTGAAAGTAATCGTAAGAGCGGTGTTGGTATCCACTTCCGTGCTTTCGGTGCCGGGCTGCAGGCTTTCAACCGTCGGCGCGGCAAACAGGACAGACTGAAGGATTAGCAAAAACCCTGTTATATTCCGACAAATTACATATTTTCTGGCCATATGGACTCCGGGGGAGTTGTTATCCTTGGATCGTCGCATTTTTAACAGTATACGTTTATTGTTTACTATTGATTTATTTTACGGCTTTCTAAATTATATCTCTTTTTTACCAAATATTCACTCTATTATGCACCCTATATCAATTATCCGCTTCAGCACGGCTTAAGAAGTCAAATGACCGTAAAATTCCTCTTCTATCATCGCACAAAGTGTATGATATATGGGCACATGCATCTCCTGTATCAAAAAAGTCTTCTCCTCCGGAGCGCAGATTGCCACATCACACAGCGGCCCGAGAAGACCGCCGGTTTCTCCGGTTAAACCAATAACCCTGATACCAAACGCATGCGCCACTCTGGCCGCGTTGAGAATGTTTTCGCTGTTGCCGGAGGTACTGATCGCAATCAATACGTCCCCCTCCTTCCCATACCCATACACCTGTTGGGCAAATGCCATGTTGGTGTTGACATCGTTGGCAAAAGCGGTTAAAAGAGACATCTGACTGACCAGAGAAATCGCGGGAAGAGCAAGCTGAAGCCCGGATGCGATCTCGTCGCCGTGATCGGGTATCTTTCCCATCAGCTTACGCTTATCCTCATCGGGAATACGCCTTTTCAGGCGAAACTCCTTCATAAGCTCCCCGACTATATGCTCCGCATCCGCAGCACTACCGCCGTTTCCACAGACCAAAAGCTTCCCCCCGTTTCGATAACAGGAGACAATCATATCGAAGCTGTCGGTAATGGACTGCCTGCACGCTTCAATCTGCGGTATGCGCTCCATCAGACTTTCCAGAAACTGTCTCACTTTGGGCTGCATTTCATCGTTTCCATTTTCTGTTGTCGGGAAGAAAGAATATCATGAAAACCTGTTCGAATGCTTTTGACGCAAAGGAATTGTGTTCCTTTAATGAATGACTATTGGCATCATGTTAGATACAAAATAAAAAAAGGGAACGCCCCAAAGACCAACTTTCGAGGTAATTCATACCATCCGACGCATCAGGTCGCCCGTTTTCAGACTCAAATCCCCCCGAACAAGCACGATTCTGTTAGTCAAAGCACGTTGGAGTGAATTTCCGTGTAAATCGGTTATTGCCTTAACATTCACCGATCGACCCTCCAATTTGGGATTGACCGGCAATACATCAAGGTACTCCCCCGTTTGGAACGGGTTTTTAACATCCACGACCGCGTCTCCGTTTGAATCGGTGCCCTTAACGACTCCCACGAGCCTCATCCCGGACGGGACTTTTGAAAAACGGTGTTCCTGAAGTGATGATTCCCCTGTATAAAAGCCGGTCGTGTAAGTACGGTGATCCAGCAGTTCAAGCTGCCTTTCATGTTCCCCGGACGGCTTGTAAGTCTCTGATATCATACGGTCCAGGGCCTGGCGATAAACACGGACGACTGTCGAAACATAGTGTACGCTTTTGTTTCGGCCTTCTATTTTAAGCGCCGAAACGCCGGTTTTAACTATGCGGTCCAGAATCGAAATACAGTTTAAATCCTTTGCGTTAAGCAGATAGGTTCCCTCTTCATCCTCGATCGCATCAAGCCCGTAATCGCCACCGGTGTCCCCATCATGCTGCATGGGAGTGATTTTGTATTTAAAACGACAGGGCTGAGGACAAGCTCCATGGTTTGGGTGTCGATCGGTAAGATAACTTCCCAGAAGACAGCGCCCGGCTATGGAGACACACATCGCTCCGTGAACGAAGATCTCTGTCTCCACTTGCGCCCCGGATGTAATCTCCCCTATCTGGCTCAGGCTCAATTCCCTTGGAAGAACTATTCTGGTGATGCCCTGTTCTTTCCAGAATCGGGCCGATTCGATATTGAATGTGCCGGTTTGCGTGCTTAGGTGAAGCCGTATATGGGGGGCGTACTCACGAAAAAGCAACAAGACACCCGGATCGCTGATCACCACGGCATCCGGTGCATCCTTCAGCCCTCCAATTGCTTTTATGTTCTCCCTCATCCTGTCGAGCTGATGTTGGTTGGGCATGCTGTTGAGCACCACTAACAACTTGCGTCTCATGCCGTGAGCCGTCCGGACAGCCTCGGGTAGCTCTTCGATCGAAAAGGAGGGAGCGAAAGCGCGAAGGTTGTCTTTTCCGACGCCCACGTAAGCACAGTCGGCTCCGTGCTCGTAAGCCGCGGTAAGCGTTTCCATACTGCCTGCGGGGGCAACCAGCTCCGGTACTCTTATTTGCATCTGTTGTCTCAACTGCCGGGCGATTCTTTTTTCTGCGAAATACCCCCGATAACCTCCTCTATTGCATCGGTGTATACTTTTTGGGGCTGTACACCGGGGATAAGCTTAACGACAGTCTTGTTTTTGATGATATAAATTGATGGAATCGAATTTACTCTAAAATATGATGCTATTTTCCGATGGACATCCACGTTTACTTTCTTGACCAGGATCTTGCCTTCGTACTGTTTTTGAATTTCTTTTATAATTGGAGTCAGCATATGGCAGGGTTTACACCATGCCGCCCAAAAATCTACAAGAACGGGAATCTCTGATTTTACTATCTCATCGGCGATAGCCTGCGAACTGTCTTGCGTGACGCCGTTTACCGATTCGATTTGCGGGTCGGCAAAACCAATCGATACAAAAAGGATAAGTATTGGTGCTATTCTCACGAAAGTTCCCTTTAAAAGGATATTATTCATTCCAGCAATCTCCGGTAAATCACGAAAAAACTTTTCCCCTCAATACAGTCTTCTCATGGAAAAGTTTGGACTACGGGGTCCGAAAAATTAAAAAGAGGAATAGTAAACCAGTTTCAACTCCCTGCTCCACCCCAGAGGCTCATCGGATTGGGGATCTTCCGGATTTTGCAATTTCTGCTGCAAAACATCTTTCGCGTTGAATTCAAGATAAAATGTCGGAGCGAAACGCCACCGTACACCCGCGTTTAAAAAACCTTTCAGCGGATTTGCATACTCCTTGCTTTTGGGATCGGGATGATTCAGAGCCAGATCATACTCAACCGCGAAAGCCAGCTCCTCATTGATACCAAGATCCATCCCCACATATGCGTTGGGCCATTTTACCTCATCATGGCCTTCAAGCGAATAGTTAATCGCCCCGTGGAAACCCAACTGTATCACATTAATCATCAGGTAGTTTTTGCTCAAAGACAGGAAAAATCCCTGCGACTTGTAGACATACCCCCTGTAGGCACCGGTGCTGTCTCCGTAACCTTCGATTCCGCCATATCCCTGCCAGTCGTATCCAAGGGCAATACCGGGCGCCCTGGTCGACTCCTCGATTATTCTGTACTTTACCAGAAGCCCCGGAAGAGGATTTCCCCGGACATCCGCCCTTCCCACCAAACCATCGGCTCCATACCCCCCACCAAACATTAGCCGGTCGGTTATTCCCACGCCTATGGAAAATGTGATTCCCGCTCCTTCAACCAGCGGATGTCGGCTTGGATAAACGCGGGTTTCGAATTCGAAATGGCCGCGTGGAAGAAGGCCCGCCGTGTGGCTGTTTATCAGCCTGCGAGGTTGCACCATCTGTTCGGCAAACGAGGCGGTATATGCATATAATACGGTCAACAAGCCGAGAAAGAGACTTTTTCTCACTCCTCTTTCCTTTCCATGTTTAACATTCGTTTTTTTCGTTCGTTCTCACGGCGAATTTGGAGTTTCTTTCGTACATGTTCGGCATTTGTTCTGGAGAAATCGTGCGCTCCGCTGCCGTCCCACTTGGCCACAAAATATAAGTATTTGGTATCCATTGGTGAAACCGTTGCCTTCAAAGAGGCGAGTCCGGGAGAGCAGATCGGCCCGGGGGGCAGTCCGGTATGTATGCGGGTGTTATAAGGTGAAGGGTTCCTGAGTTCCGAAACCAACAGCGGCCCATCGAATTTTTGAAGAAAGTATCTCACAGTCGGATCCGCCCCCAGAGGCATACCCATGCGCAGGCGGTTATGAAAAACTCCGGCGATTTGAGACCTCTCCTCGGCAAGAACCGCCTCCTTCTCCACTATCGAAGCAAGAGTAAGCAACTGATGCAGTGAATATTTAGCAGTCATTTGGTTTTGCGGAAGTGCCTCAAAAGCCCTGTGGGCGTTCGCCACCATGCGCGTGATAATCTCTTTTGCAGTCGCGTTGGGATTGAAACGATAAGTGTCGGGGAAAAGATACCCCTCGAGGGTGGAGGCGGAGATATTAAGTTCTCGAATAAAGGCAGTATCCAAACAAAGTCTGATAAATTCGGTCGTATCGAATGCAAATGACCGTGCAACAATCGCCGCTGTCTGCCCTATCGTACGTCCCTCCGGAATAGTTACAACCGAATCGATACTCTCGGCGTAAGTCAGTTTTACGGCGGCGCCCAGAACGCCTTCGTTTTCGACAAAAGAGTGCCTTCCAGCCTGCATTTTCTTATCATACCCGCGGAGCTTGCTCCATAGAACTAATGCGGAAGCCGATCGGACCACGTTTTTGCTCTGAAGAGAATCTGCTACCCAGCTGAGCCGAGTACCCGGCTCCACTATAACTTCCAGCGTTTTTCCTTCTGAGCCCATGGGTCCCAGTATGTAATACCCGATTGCCCCAAAAGCGGCAATCGCCAGTAATCCAATAATTGCGATTGTTTTCATACTTTTCCGATTCATTAAACGAATTAATATGAGTAAATAATAAAGACAATATCCAAGAACTGCCAGTATAAGAAGAATACCGGTGATATATAAACGAAATATTCTTTTGAATACGTTCACGTTGGCGATCTGTTTAATTCATACTCTCGCTAAGTTGCGCCTGGAATTGAATATATAGCATGGTGAAGAGTATATTTGTGTAACATTATACAGTAAAATACATAAAAGACCAGGGAAAAGAGATCGGGCAGTCGCATCGTCGATATCGATGATGAGGAAAGTCCGGGCACCACAGGGCAGGATACCATGCGAAAGCGTGGATTCCGACTCGTTCGGAAATGGATAGTGCCGCAGAGAAGATTCCGCTCTGTTCCGCTTGTTGGGGACGGGGTGAGACGTGAAAAGGCGGGGTAAGAGCCCACCGCGGTCCATGGTAACATGACCGTCTGGTAAACCCTATCCGGTGCAAGACCAAGCAGAAGATGTTCCTTTGCGGGAAGGAGGTTGTCCGCTTCCAATATCTTCGGGTAGGTCGCGTAGATAAATGACTGCCTCCCCTGAAAAGGGCAGACAGAACCCGGCTTACAGATCTCTTTTCCCCATTTCTTTTTCCGCCACGATTTTTTAACTTTTCCACCGGACTTTAATCGCAAAAAGCTCAGCATGCAAATTCGCCTTAGACAAGTAGCGCTGTCGCTCATTCTTCTGAGCATTTCCTCCTTTGCAGCACCGGGGCAAAGTGCTCCCCTCAAAGTGTCTGAAATTCGTATATACGGCAATAAAATAACCAACGACCAGCTCATCCTTGCCTATCTTGGAGTAGACACCGGTGATGTATTCGATTCCGTTTCTACGATTGACGCTCAAAAAAGCCTTCACAAAACCGGTCTGTTTGCCTCCGTGCGGGTCTTCTCACAGGCCGTGACGCGCGGCATACGTCTTCTGGTTATTGTCGAAGAAAGACTCTACCTTTCAATCAACGATATCGGTGGAGAGCTGTATAACCGCCTCTACGGAGAAGACCGCGACTGGTGGAAAGCCCGATTTGGTCTCACCTTCGATAATTTCAGAGGGAGAATGGAAAAGCTCAGCGCCCACTTAACCTTCTGGACATCCCGTTCTCTATCCCTCTCCTGGCATAAACCTTTTCTGGGAACGCCCTACTTTCTCAAAACAGGCGTTACCCTGAGCCTTAAACCTTATACCTATGACCCCTACAATCGCTTCACACTGCAACAGTTTACGACTTTCGGTAGAAAGTTTGGAAAACATTCGATGATATATGCGAGCCTGATGCCCGGTATGTATAAAGATTACGAGGCCGAGCAGGATGATGCTCACGCCCGACAGGGTGCCGCAAACAAAATCGGTACGGATCCTTTCTACGAGTTGTTCTTTTCTCTGGGATTTACCAACGATCTGCGAGATCATTCGTTTAATACCCATACCGGTTCCCTCTTCCATACATCCATTCTTACGAACTACCCGTACAGCGGCGATTCCGCATACTCCTATGTTCAGCTGAATACGGAAAACCGTGTGTTTCACCGCGGATTCCGGCCCGATCACACAGCCGCATACCGACTGCGAACAATCCTTCGTAAAGACAGCGCGGGTTTGTATAATCATCTGTATGCAGGTGGTGAAAACACGATTCGGGGCTACGGCTCAAATGCGGTCGGTACAGGCGTTGGTGCCAACAACCGAGTACTTTTTTCCGCCGAGTACCGCATACCCCTGTTTAAGACTCCTACCGTTGATCTTCCGGTTGTGGACCGATTCGACAACAGAATGAAAAATTTTCATTACCAGGTGGACGGAGCATTGATTTTCGATTACGGATACTTGTGGCGAGACCTTACCGATCCTCATCGAAAATCAGCGTTTCAAAAGGATGGAGCGGGTGCCGGAATCGGTCTCAGAGTCCTTGCACCAACACTTCAACGAGCAGTGTCTTTCGATATAGTATGGCCGTTAATTGGGTATAATAAAAGCAAAAAGTGGGTTCCCGCCTGGCATCTCTATGTAGATCTGCCTTACTAAAAACTCCCCCTTTCTTTTCATCGAATGGAAAACCTGTTTTTCTTTTTCCACTCCGGCGGTTGAGATGGAGCATATTCGGGATATCGCTTGATAAGATTTTCAAACTCCATGCGAGCGAATCCAAAATCACGATCGTCCTCTTGCGCATTGTTGAGGTAGCGATTGAGCCATATAATCGCCTTTTGCGGGTCTTGAAGATAAAAACGATACAGGAATCCGAGATTTTTTGCCACTTTTGGATTCCGCGGCATTTTTCGGGCGATAATGTTTAATTCCTGCCGTGCAAGTTCATACTTTCCCATCCTGCAGTATAACACGGCCAGGTTGATCCGAACCTCTGCCTTGGATTTTCGATATTTGAGAGCGGACACAAAAGCGGCTTCTGCGCGGGAAAACCAGCCTCTTTCCATGAAAAGGTTACCCTGCTGAAAGTGAGCTTCCCCAAGTTGCGGATCGATTCCAAGAGCCATTTGGAGGTAATTATGCGCCGAATCCGCCTCCGCGACATTTAGCCAATCGCGGCTGTCTGTTCCGTAAGAGCGCCAACCGTCACGGTTCTGTTTGTCCCAGGCAAGCGCCATCCAAACCATCGCCTTATGAAGATATTTACCACTCTCACTTATTTCCCGTGAATTTTCGACAAAGACAAGCGCCTCGTAGTATTGCTCTTTTTTAATCATCTTTTCTATGTTCTCAGCCGAGGCTTGCCCGTCCGATCCCATACGTTGCAGAACAAATACTACAACAAGTGTAAAAAAAGAGACGATCAAACCGCTGAATATGATTAGCGGAGCCTTAAAGGTATGATGGGATTTTTTTTTCACCGATTTCATTGATCTGCAATTCTTATCACGGATATGCGATCCAGGGGAATACAGACTCCCGTTTTGCCGTTGGTGCCGCAGACGATGTCGGCAACGCAAACGAAAACGGAACGGTTGTCAAAAACACCGCCGCGCCTGCTGCCCAGGGACTGTCCGCCTCCGGAGAAAGTGATGTTGGCCGAGTAAAAAAGACTGCCGTCGATTACCCGGCTTCTCTGGGATGAAACTGAGAGTTGTTGAATGGAAGACAGCGGCACGTGACGTATCCCATTGCCGTCGTAAACAACTAAATATTTTCCTTCTTTCAGATGTATACCACGAAGATTTGACTGTTGATCGGATATGTCGGTGACCACACCGTTAAGGGCGCATCCGGAAAAACCGAAAACGGCAAGGATGAATCCGGCAAACGCCCGTCGAGCAAGTGAGTTCACGTCACCGCAACCTTCTGCGCTTCCAAAAAATCCTCTTCAGAATCGTATACTTTGATCAGGCGATCGATTCCTACGAGATTCAAGACGTCCCTCACCTGATTATCCTCGGCGATGATATAAATGGAGCCGTTGTTTTGCTGCACATCACACAAACAGTGAATAAAGATGCTTATTCCCGAACTGTCGAGGTATGTGGTTCTTTCAAGATTGAATACGAAATGATGATACCCCTCATGAATCATTTCGGTAATATTTTCATCTAGAATGCGTGTGTTAACATCCGGGGTTATGTTGCCGATTATGTGAATCATCTTAAACCGGCCCTTGTCTTCCAATTCGTACTGCATGCCCTTCCCCTTTTCAAAACCTGTGTACACCACTTTTCAAGTTAGTTAGTTGTCGCTAAGAGATTTCCTTCTGTAGTAGTGTGTCTGATATTTCACGTTCGAAAAAAAGATGAATACACCCAAGACTCTCCTCCAGACAGCTTTCGGATATATTCCATCCGCGACGCATCATGGATGCGGTTACAGCCTCGACTTCATCAAATATTTTTTTGGGGTTTCTGTTAAACCCCACCTTTATTTTGCGTTCGGTATGTTCTTTCATAATATATCATGCAACATCAATTTAGAACAGACATTGATACGGGCATGTCGTAATCTTTCGTTTATCCATATTGTATCAAAAAGGCAGCACGGTTTCAATACCGTCCGGGATAGCTTTACGAGTATTTACCAGTTTTTTTCGTTCGAAGACGGTTTATAGGCCGGTAATTGCCCCAAAAGATGCAAAATCGCTTCCCTAAGGAATTGAGAATCATCCGTTTTGGCATCGCGCTCGGCTCCTCTTGTCTCCGCCCGCCAGACCACCTCGATGTTTTCGGTGTCCCACAACTCGGCTTCGACTCTTACCGAGCGCATTAGTTTCTTTTCGAAGGTCCGCACTCTGGCTCCATATGCCACCCTCAGGGTCAGAAGATATTTGCAAGGCATATGCGACCATACAGAATCACTGGTCTGAAGTGCCAGGATATCGCCGTGAACGATATCCGTATAAAAACCGTTAAGAGTCCGTTTTTCAAACTTTTGAAGGCAGGCACGCTCGAATTCTTCTCTCGGACACGGCCTCATATCGGTTCGAACAGAGCTGAGCAGCTTACGCAGAGAGTCGGTAGAAAGAATGCCCGATGAAACAAAGGATGAGTCCATAATCGAGGGCAAAATCAGTATCGACTGATTAGAGAACTGCTCCCTGTTCAGGCTTACATGGCGGTAAAGTAATTCGGTCCTGAAAGAATCGGTGCGTGAAGCACAACCAGACAGAAACAGCAGAAGAAACACGGCGAACACGGGCAAAAAAGGCTCCTTTCCCATACGAAGATTATACTGTCGCATAAGGAGATATTTCAACCGCTATTTGCCAAACTACCGTCCGGTCCTAAAAGATCATCATGAAACTATTCAGGCATTGCTCTGATGGTAAAACAAAACTTGGAAATAATTTAAGTCACTCCCCCGAAACTCAGAGGAGTATTAAAATTTTCGGGTCAAATAGTACACTCAAAATCCCTGAGACGATCTTCTAGGCCTTTCTTTTTAAAACCGCGCCGAACATTCCATCCAGATTATGAGCGAAAGGAGTAATGAACAAGAAGCCGTCATTATCTATATAGGTTTGAGGAACTACCCGTGGCGCAGGTGCTAAACAGAAATCGGGATGTCGTTTCAGGAAGCGTTCAATCTGCTGCTGATTCTCTTCGATCTCAAGTGAGCAGGTAGAATAAACCAGTATTCCCTCGGGAGCGACGATTTCGGAAGCCTTATCCAACAGAATTTCCTGTTTTTGTGATAGGGATTGAATATCTTCTTCCCGTCTCACCCAGCGCGCGTCGGGATGTCTGTGCATTACGCCCGTGCCGCTGCAGGGAGCATCGAGCAACACCTTGGGAAATCGGGCGGCAAACGGCGGATAAGCTGCATCACAGGCCAGACTAAAAATCTGCGGGATGTTCATACGGGCCTGAGTCTGTCTGATCTTCATTAGACGGTCAAAATCGCTGTCGCCCGCGACAATTATACCCTCTTCCCCGGTCAGTTCAGCCATGAAGACCGATTTGCCGCCGGGAGCGGCACACAGGTCGCACACAACCTCCCCTTTCTGCACATCCAGCAGCGCAACAACCCATCCGGCTGAGACGGACTGAACCGTACAGAGCCCTTCTTCGAAAAGACGAACAGAATCGGGCGGCATGGAGCGGGTCATACGATAGAAAGCGCTCAGGTAACCACCCGCATTATCCGCAATCGATCGAATTTCTATATCGAACTGCCTGCGGGCCAGTCCCCCCTTGAGTTTGCGTCGAAAAAAAATCGGGGGTTTTTCGTTGTTAAAGGCAAGTAATTTGCGGGTCCCGGCCAAACCAAATTGCCTTAACCATCGCCTGACAAGCCACTGGGGATGAGAATACTGAATGGAGAGACGCTGTTCCAAAGGCGTTTTTTCATCCGGCTGAGGGAATTTGCCCTTGCTTTGAACCAGTTTGCGTAAAACAGCGTTTATCGTCGATGATAAAAATCGGGTCTTTTTGTTACTCTTTGCGATCTGAACACATTCATTCACGGCGGCATGATCGGGTACGCGATCCATGTACATTATCTGATAAGCGCCAAGTCGCAGAATTCTCATCAGCTGCCCGTTGGTTTGCGACTCTTTTTTCTCCAGAAACCGAGTTAGAACAAAATCCAGAGTCAGTTGCCTTCGAACTATTCCGTAGGCAAGTTCAAAAACAAACCGCCTGTCTCTTCGATCCACGGCACTGCTTAACAGGGTTTTTTCTATAAGTGGTTCTAACGGCCCCGGTTTACTTTCGAATTGTTCAAGAATTTTTATGACCAGTTCCCTTGGAGTCATCCTAACTTCTGCCCTTTCCTTATTGCATTACCCCTCATGAATGCTCCCGCATCCATCGCCTTTTTACCTTCCGGTTTAACCCGGGTCACCCGCAGACTTCCATCCTTGCACGATACCGTAAAACTCTCCGAATCGACCTCAACGATTGTCCCCGGCTCATCCTGATATTGTACTGCCGAAGGAGTCGCCCATTCTATACCCAACCTCCGTCCCTGCAATTTCGTAGCCGTACCGGGAAAAGGCTTAAACGCCCTTATTCTGTTGAAAATGCCCTCGGCGGATATTCCCCAGTCAATGAATGATTCTTCCTTTTTCAACTTGGGCGCCCTGGTTGCATCACCCTCATTCTGTTTGACCGCCGAGCAGTCACCCCTTTCTATGCAATCAAGCGCCTCGACTATCCCCTCGGCACCCATCATACTCAACCGTTCGTACAACTCCGGGGTCGTCTCGGTTTCACCTATGGAAGTCTCCCGAGTAAGGATCACTTTTCCGGTGTCGATTCCGGTATCGATCTGAAATATTGTAATCCCCGTTTTCTTTTCACCGGCTTCTATAGACCGCTGAATCGGTGCAGGCCCCCTAAACCTGGGCAACAGGGAGGCGTGGATGTTTACCGTTCCGTATTTTGGAATCGAAAAGACCTCCCGAGGAAGGATACGAAAAGCAACAACCACATATATATCGGCATCCAGGTTCCCCAGCCAGGCTAAGAAGTCCGGATCCTTTAGCTTCTCCGGCGTAAATATCGGCCCCAGGTTGTTCTGTTTGGCATATTGAGTCACTGGAGAATCCTTTAATTGCCTTCCCCTGCCTTGAGGTTTCGCGGGTGTGCTTACTACCCCGGCGATTTTATGTCCTTTGCTTACAAGCATTTGCAGCGCAGGAATACCGAAATCGGCTGATCCCATG
This sequence comes from uncultured Fibrobacterota bacterium, assembly GCA_964586285.1. Lineage (GTDB taxonomy): Bacteria > Fibrobacterota > Chitinivibrionia > Chitinivibrionales > CAYFVL01 > CAZPHU01. The sequence goes on from CAZPHU010000015.1 coordinate 32,143, forward strand.
AATACGATTCTCATTCCCCAGACCTCCATTTCGATCCTACATACTATTCTTAAGGTTTATTTTTTGTCGGGGATAAAAGCTCCTAAAATACATCCTCGCAGCACCATCACAAACACTATTTATTGCATTTATTTGCGGCAAAAACTACTTTTAATCCGTGGGAAGTTTTTATTTAATACAATAAATAATGATTCCTATACGAATATGAAAAGAGTTGGCTTCGTTTAAATTCCTTCTAATCTGCCTTCTTTCTCTGTTTTCTCATATCTCGAGAGGAGAGTAGTCTATGAGTTCAGCCTTTTCTCCTATAGAGGCCGTTAACATGTATTGCCGGTTCTGTAAAAAAGTCGTTCCTTTCGATTTGGAGCGAAGCATTGCCGGTAGTGGACGGACAGTTGACCGGAATTCAACTTTCGAATACTGCTGTTCCAAATGCCGTAAAACTTCCTGTTTTTCTGGACAGGATCTGCTTCCCGCCGAGGAAGCGGAAGACAATAAAACCAGTCCGCATGGATATTCCGCCGCCGAAACGTACCTGATTGGTGAGATTATCAATCACGAAACATTCGCGGATCAGGGTACCGTTGTCGGTAAAGATGGCGGTTCACCCGGTAAAATATTTGTTCAATTTGAAAAAGAAGGTTTAAAAAAGCTTGTAGAAGGGCTTTAAAATAAGCGGAAACTAAATGAAGCATAAGAAAGGCCGGGAAATATTCCGGCCTTTTTTATTTCAACCCAACCTCAAAGGTAATCTTTACAAACCAACCTGAACGGTGAGGGCATAGGAGGGGGGCAGTCCGTCTGTCCTAAAGTCAAGAGCCGCGTCCAAAACCATCTCAGCATCCGCCAACTCCGTCACCAGTCCGATCCCAGCCGATACCGTTTTCCAGTTTGTTTTCTGATAGGAATCCTCATCCCTGTCCCCGCCAAAAAGCCAGACAAGATCACGATGGCTAAAGGCATAGCCGGCTCTTATCATCAATGCTTTGTCAAACAGCTCCGCTTCCGCCCCTACAGCGTATTCAAGATAGTCATCTATTGATTTTTCCATATCGAAGGCAAAAAGCAGCGATGAAACTTTGTCGGGACGGTAAGAAAGTCCCGTGCCTACGGTAAAAGGCAGAGGACCGTCGTCACGCTCCGTGGAATATCCCGAACGAATCAGCCCAAGGTTTTTTATTATAACTCCGTAGCTTAAGTCTATTTCGTGCATGCTGTACTGCCAACCGGCATCAACGGCAAAACCGTCCGCGGAACTATGCGTATCATCATTGCCGATTCTTTCGTAGATACCCTTTAAAGCAACACCGACTCCCATAGAATTAAAAATCCGGGTCGAATACACTACGGAACCCGATACCGAGTATGGATGCCAGGTTACATCCATGGGTTGGTTGTTTCTATCTACCTCATCGATTGTACCGGCGGACAGGTACACCATATTGACAGCTACGACACCATAATCCTTAAAAGGGAAGCCGTAGGCAAATGATCCGCTGCGAATATCCAAGATTACGGGCCGGTAGGTAACAAGCCCACTGGGTGCTTTTAACCGGTGAACAGCCGCGGGGTTTGAAAAAACTCCGCAAAGACCGTTTTGAACTCCTATAGCGGCCGAACCCATTGCCAAAGATCGGGCATCGTATTCCATATCCAGGAAGGGAAACATGCTGGTTCCGGCACTATGATGCTCGATATCCTGATCAGCAGCCGCATTTATCACCAGTATGCATAAAACGTACAAACACCATTTAAACTTAAGAAGGTTATTCAAGAGGACTCCCCTAACACCCGTCCGGATTCACACAGACCCGACCATAATTAATTTTAAAATAATTATCTTTTCCCAAGTAAAGTTCGATTTCACGGGCGAGTCCCTCTTCTAAATCGCTTAAAATTATTTCCCAGCCCTGATTTACAGCATCGTAAGCGATCTGCTCTACACTCTTTCTTCGAAGACTCCCTTCAAGGGTGACTTCAACACTGTCTGTATGCCATAAGTAAAATGCCGTGTTTTTCTCTGTCCATATCGAATCGGCGGGAGAAACCAACAGCTGCGTCCGAAGGGCACGACCCGTTATAATACGGGCAAATTGATTAAATGTGAATGGATACTTACGCAAAAACGCAATTTGTTCGAATCCCTGATCTCTGCCGATAGTATAAGATCGCTCCCCCACATCTATATAGACGCTTTCGGCCACGGCATGCATTCGTGCAACAGTTCCTCCAAAGATACTGTAAATCTCTGTCTGAAGCTCCGAGTCCGTTATGCGTGTCGCTATTTTCGCACGGTTATATTCCCCGTCCACCAGAAGCTCTATATCACCGAAAGCCTTGAAATAATCCAGTGAATCGGCCAACTCACGTACGGGTGGGTAAAACCGTACATCGGGACTGATCGTATAACGCGGGCCTACACACGATGGAAGGCAAAAGAGGATAGAGAGAGATATCCAGGGAAGCGCAAATCGATATAGAGTTTTAATTTTCGGGTGATAGATTTTTTCGTATGATTTCAATTTCATTCAGGAGGCGTTCCTTTTCTTCCGAACCCATGGAAATGCTTTTCTCATACGCGTCCAAAGCTTCTTCCCAACGCTGCAGTTGCGCGAGTATGTCTCCCAGGTGACTGTACAACACTGCATCGTCGTTTACATACTCGAGTGCTTTCTGTATGTAATGGTAAGCTTTTTCGTAATCACCTTTTTTAAACCATATCCATGCATAACTGTCCAAAAAAGCACCGTTTTCGGGATTATCCTTCAATGCAGTCTCAAGAAGAACCTGCGCGCTGTCCAGCTTAATCCCCTGCTCGGCCCACATGTACCCCAGATAATTGGCGGCGGACGGATCATCGGGTTTTAGCTCCAGTACCTTTCTGAAAGCCTCTGCAGCCTCGTCGTAAGCTTTTGATCTCTCAAAGGAGCTGCCCAACTCAAACCATGCCGTTGCATCTGTGGAATCCAGCTCTATTGCGCGATAGAGTACTTCACGTGCTTTATCGAACTCTTTTCTGATATTATGAACATACCCAAGCATCCGCCAGGCATTGTTGGACTGGGGAATGTTTTGGGTGAATCTGAAAGCGCATCTTAAGGCACGATCGTAGTTTTTCTCCTGCAAATTCAGAAAACACAGATGCTGCCATGCCTGCTCGTATGACGGTTGAATGGTGACTGCTTTTTCCAGCTCTATTTCTGCAGCCTCATAGTTTTGAAGCCCGATCTGAACCAGTCCCATATAAAAGTGAAGCTCCTGATCGTCCATATTCTCAGAAAGCAGTTGCTGCAAGGTCTGTTTCGCCTCAGTCAAACGATCATCATAGTAGTACAGAAGAGCCAATGTGCGGCCGTAAGCAGTGGGTACATATCCGTGAGAATAAAGCTGCTCATAATACTCGATTGCCTCATCCAGATGATCCCTTTTAATTGCTATTTGAGCAAGGCTGTGTAAGGCGTCTTCGTTGGTGGAGTCGACAACAAGGGCAGTCTTGAACAGATTCGACGCCTCGGCGGTGTCTTTTTCGATGATTTTTATTTTCCCCAGGCCGTTAATTATTTGAGGATCTTCCCCAAACCGTTCGTTTAGTGCCAGATACAAGCTTTCCGCTTTTTGGGTCATTTCCGCCTGCATGTACAACCTGGCAATCTTCAGCCCCATGTCGATGGATTCGTCATTGTTAACATAAAACGAATCGTAATGAACGGCCGCCTTTTTATGCTCTCCCATGGTCTCGTATACAAAACCAAGCGAGTAGTGCTCCTGATCATTGAGCTGTGATAAGGATTGCAGCGATTTAGCCGCACGATCAAAACTTCCCATACGAATGTATAAAGTGGAAACAAGTCGTTTTTGCTCATCGGTAAGCTCATGTAACTTTTTGTCACCTTTTACAAGCACCAGAGCCTGAGCATACTTACCCGATTCAAGATACCTGTCGGCCAGAAGTCCTAACAATATTTGGGACTGAGGATCAAGCTCATATGCCATCTCGTAGAAGTGTTCGGCCATTTGATGGAGACCGCGACGATCGTAGTCGCGTGCCTTGACAAAATACTCGTGAGCACGCATTTGGGCTATCTGCTCGCGAGTGATGCCTGTCACAGGCTTTACGACAGGAAAATTGGATGTAGTTGCGCATCCGATCATAAAGAGAAGAAAAGATAGGCAACTTAAACGCAAAATTATCGGTAAATCCTTCATGCAGGCATTTTCCTTATGCGGGTTCTCATACCGCCTGGATACTTCCTCAATCATTTGGAAGCAATTACAACATTTACACGACTGTCCAACCGCACCTTGGAACCGGGCGTCACCGATTGAGACAGGATGATACCGGGTATAGAAGAAGAGCCTCTGGAGTATTCGACAGTACCAACCACCAGACCACTCTCTTCAATCTTTTCCTTCGCCTCGGAAAGCATGTCACCAACGACATTAGGAACTTGAGCATGAGTCGGTTTAGGTCCCTTGGATATCAACAATCTCACCGGCACCTCACGCGAGGTAACGGTTCCCGAGGGCGGAGATGTCGATATTGCCAAATCTTTCTCCACGCTTCCGTGGAATATCTGCTGTACTTCCAGCTTTGCAAATCCTCTGTCGCGCAGACCGTTACGTGCCAGTCTTTCACTTAGACGACTTACATTTGGAATCGTGTCTATCTCATTTCCCTTGCTCAGCACGGCTCTGATATGCCGACCTTTCTTCACCGTAATACCCGGCTCGGGATCCTGACTCAGAACTACATCCGCCTGGGCATCATCACTGTACTGTTTCTCCGACACATGCAGGCGAAGACCAACTGCATACAACTCCTTGCGAGCATCTTCCCGCGACTTGCCGGCGATCGTGGGAACCATCACCTGTCCCTTGTCGGTCATACCTACAATTCGGGGCATGATCAACTTGTCCATAATAAAAATCCCCCCTAATCCACCGAAAATTAAAAACAGAATAAGGGCGGGTACAAAAATTGTCCAGAAAGTCTTAGCCGGAATGCTAATCGTATAATTTTTTTTCATTTAAAATCACCAGTTTTTTACGATCAAGTGTAATGTAGTGTTTTTTCTGTAATTGTGAAAGAATACGTGATACGGTCTCCCGACTTGTCCCCGCCATATCGGCGATGGCCTGTTGAGTCGGTCGATTGGGAATGATAGTCATATCCCCGATTCTCTGCCCCTGCTCCCGAGCCAACTGTAAAATGACATCGGCAACACGACCATATACGCTCATCAGGGATAAAGTATTTATATGACGATTGGAGCGCCTTATGCGCTTAGACATCGTCATAAGCATCTGTATGGTGAGAGGCGGGTAGTTCTGCAGTATCTCAAGAAATGACCTGCGATAAAGCATCAACAACTCACAATCGGTTGAGGCAATCACCGATGCGCTCCGCGGCTCACCGTCCAGAATCGCCATTTCTCCGAAGAAATCACCTTTGTTTAAAGACGCAAGTATGGCGTTTTTCCCCTCATTTGTAAGAACAGCGACGTGGGCGATTCCGGAGGCAATTATAAAGAATGTATGATTTTCGTTATCTTCTTCGTGGAGAATTATCTCCCCGGCCTCGAACTTACGCAGAATCATTGCCTTGCATATTGCCTCGCGATCTCTGCGGTTCAAATCTTTAAACAATGGGACATTTGATGCAAGTTGTTCGATTTCCCCGTTACACATCTTAGTTCTCCACAAGATTGCTGAGTCGATCGATACGCTCAAGAGCCTTTTTGCCGAAATGGCCTCGTTCTCCATCAGAACGTACGATTTTTTTATACAGGGTTGTAGCCTTAAGATATTCGCCTTGACGTTCATACAAACGAGCAGCTTCGAATTCCGCCGTTACGCCCCATTTGCCCATTCCGCTATATAAATAAGGTACTTTCAGGTATTCGCTGATAGCTCTCTGATATTCACCTAGTTTTGAATAACAGGTTGCAATCCAGTAGATAAGCTCCGGTTTGTCCTCTGCACTGGGATTCTTGTTAGCCTCCTCAAAGTAGGGCAAGGCCTCCTCTACCCTGGATGCCTGAACTAAACAAAATCCAATTTTGAGGTTAAGATGAGAAGGTGTTATCTGGTCGTTGTACTTATTAAGCAAAATCTTGTACATCCGGGCCGCATCCAGCCATGATGAGATCTTCTGATAAGCCACAGCCGCGTTATGTGCCGAACGAAAACCGGTCTGAGAATCAGTTTTGGGATGATTTACCGTTTTCTCAAAGTAATCGGCGGCCTGTGCATATTCACCGTCGGTGTGAAAAATCATCCCCAGCTTAAAAAAAGCAAGCGGAACAAATTCACTCTGCGGATATCGGGTCGAATACTCGTGAAACAGCTCAAGAGCCCTCTCCTTTTTTGCGCCATAGTAGTTGGCCAATGCTATCTGATATGCAGCATCGTCGGCCCGATCACTCTTGGGGAATTTGGCCTCGATATAACTGAAGCGCTTTATGGCCTTCTCATACTCTTTTTCCACCTGAAGATAAACCCCGTCATAGTAAATCATCTCGGCCAAATTATCCGACTCCGAACCGAATCGGTCTTTAAACAACTTCTGATAGGAATCGGCTTCTCGCCCCTCACCGTTCATTGTCAAAGCACAAACGAGACGAGTTATCAACTCAGAGCTGTCGGAAGCACTACTGCTCATCGAAAAAGCTTGCTTATACATTTTGACGGCATCGGCATACATTCTGTTTTCAAAGTAAAGCTTGCCCATGAGCCCAAAAACATCAAACTTATCCCTATAAGCATCGAATTCAATCACCTTCTTCAAATGACTCAATGCCCCAAACGAGTCTCCATTTTCCATGGTGATTGTCGCAAGATCCCGCTGAATGTCGGCGGTGATATAGTCGGGAAGAGACTCGGAGAGAAGTTCAGAGTATATCTTTTTGGCCTCGGGGCTTTTGCCCAGTCGCATCATGCTTTTTGCGATGCCGTACTTAGCCCTGAGTGTATCACTATCCTCTGTCATGTTTTGAAGAGACACCCTGAAATTATTCAGCGCATCAAAAACCTGCCCGGATGAAAGCTCGCTGAAGGCAAGCTCCAACCGCGCCTTCAAAGCGTAGCGGCTGAAAGGATACCTGTACAGCACCTGCTTAAACAGCTCAACGGCATCTTTGTATTTGTTTTGTTTGCGTGCAATCGTACCCTTAAGAAACAGTGCCTGAGGTTCCTGGTCCGCACCCGGAAAGCGAGTCAGGAAAGTGTCTAGTACGGTATTGACCGAATCATTCTGGTTTAGGCGGGAATAATTGGTCGCCAATCCTATAAGAGCACCCGAGGCGTTCTCATTGGAAGGAAATTCGGTGACTATTCTCTGGTATGCATCCACAGCTTTTTCACTGAAACGATTTCCCGCCGCCACTGCCCGCTCTTCGTAGTGCTGAGCGATCTTAAGAAGGACTTGTGGAATATGTATGCTTTGGGGATAATTTTGAACGAAAGATTCATACTCACTGATATTAGGATTACTAAGCAGAAGAATATTAAAAGCAGCTTCCTGCGCGGTCGAGACATCGCCGGAGTTGTTCAAAACGGACTGGTAAAGCGAAAGTGACTTGTCCTTGGAAAATTGAGCGGTCTGACTGTCACTCTCAAACACGGCCTTTTCCCATAACTTCTGATAAACCCGTGCTTTGCTTAGTGTAACGATACCGGTCAGAGAATCATTTCCTTGGGCAAGTTCGGTGAGTTTGTCGTAAAGCTCCAGCGATTTGGTATAATCTTTCAGATGATTTTCAAATATACCGGCCGCCGTCTTAAGTCTTTTGAAACCGCCGGCTTCCGAAATGGGCTCCTGGATAAACCGAGTCAACTCATAGGCCGCAGCTTCAGCATCCTTTATGCGAAATTCTTTTAAATATCGAATACGTTCCCTGGTTTTTTGAGCCAGTTCCTGATCCCCACCCGATTCGATGAGAAACTCGTACTGACGTATTGCCGCACCATACTCCTCCACGGCTTCGTAACACTCGGCTATTGCAAACACGGATCTGCCGTAGTAGGCACTGGACGGATACCATTTCAGAAGATTCTCAAATTCCCTAATGGCCGCACCATAGCGCTGATACTTTTCCTGATACACCTTACCTATACGATAAAGCACAAAATCTTTCTGCTCCTGGCCGGGAAGTTGTAAAAAGCGCCGATAGGCGGCAATCGCACTTGGGTAGAGGTTTTTGCCGAAGTACAAATCACCGATTTTTTTCACCGCGTTAACGGCGTATTCGCTTTGGGGATCGGCAGCCTCAAGCTGCTGAAGCGTTTCAACAGCTTCCGAAAACTTCCCATTACCAACCTGGCACTCCGCAAGACGATACTTTACTTCCCCCTCATTAACTGAATCTTTAAAGGAGTTTAGCAGCTGAACATATAACGCCTCGGCCTTGTCGTACCGACGGGCTTTACGCGCACTCCCGGCCCATGATTTTAGAAAGTTAAGAGATAAGGAAACCCCAGAGTTCTTTTTCATCTGGGCACGGCGCTCAAACAATGGAAGCGACCGATCGTAAAGATTCTGCTCAACCAAAAGCTCCGTATACCGCCTGAGCGCATCGGATCTTTCCGGAAACTCACCATCATCTGCGGAAAGCATTTCCTGATACACCTCGATTGCTCTTTTGGGCTGCTGCATTGTCTGGTGAAGCAAGGCACGGTAGTAATATAAACGTACCGAAAAGGACGGTTCTTTTTCCCATCGCTTCTCGGCTTCATCCAGAACCTTACCGGCGCTTACAAAATCATGCTGCTCGATATTTATTCGAGTCAGTGCTATTGCGGCTTCCCGCCCCTTGTTCTGCTCCGGAAATCTTGCATAAAAGGTGCCGTACAACTCAAGGGCACGCTCGTTGTTCTTATCCAGCTCCGCACACCGCGCAGCTTCAAAAAGCGCAATCTGTGCCCGTGCACTGCCGACAAAACGACTCCAAACACCATAGAAAAGATCCGTTGCCTCTTTATAGTCTTTTAATTCTTTGCGGGCTTCTCCCGCGAAAAACATCGCATCCATAACATCCGGTTCACTGGGGAACAACTTTGTGTACTCCTCGAAACCTTCCGCCGCCTTTCGTAGATTTTTCATACGATAATAGGATAAGGCGATCTTATAATAGGCGGCAGGATCGTTGTCGGGTGAGCGGCCGGGAAGGCTTATATACTTCTGGTACTGCTCAAGAGCGAGATTGTAGAGGCTGTCGTTGAAGAAACGCTCACCTAATTTGAAAACCGAAACGTTTTCATCATCACCTCTAACCGAACCAAACCAGATTAATACGGCAACGGCAAGCAGTGCACGTTGGCGCGCCAATATGAGAAAACGAGTCATCAATATCCTTTACGTAAAACAAAGATTAGGTCACAATTACATGTCGGAAGAAAAAAAATAGGAATTGACATGCATATTGGAAAATAGTTTTTCACAAAAACGGTAAAAGGCAGAGCCCGCATTCAACTTCCAATAACAATTTAACCGATTATTCGGTATCTACATACGGCTTTGGTCTCTGCGGCAGATCTACTGGCAAAGGCTGCTCGGGCTCTTCTTCCGGCTCTCCGGATTTGGAAAGGAAATAGGCCAGCAAGCCGCCACCGACTGCACCAAGTCCCAGTACCGAAAAAAGAATTACCTTTCCGGTCTTGTTTTCCTGCACATACTCCTTGCGCCGTTCGGGATCAGTCGACCATTTGAAGCTGAATGAGACAATGCTGTACTCGTCTTTAACCACGATGTGAGGAATCGCTTCCATAAAAAAAGATACCCTGACCACATCATGCCACTCGGGATTGAGCCCCTGAATATCAGCATTTGTATTTATTTTGGTTTGCTCGATCCTGAAACCCTCAATAGGCGGTTCTTTGGCTGAAGGGATGGGAGAAGTACCCATTTCCGTATCATTGAATTCGAAGACGATCTTCTTTTCTTTAAGATTGGTTTCGTAGAAATAGCTGGTGGGCTCGTCGCGGAAAATGAAATAGCCGCTGATTATTTTCTCATGAGACTTTTCGCCCGGTTCGCTGCTAAGCTGTATACCCTCAAGAATCGCGTTTTGAATGGGATTATCTTGCCCGACGGATTGGTTGGTGGGTGTGCCCGCATTCTCCTCACCAAATAATGAACCGGCCTGTGCAATCATGACCGGATCACCATGCGGGTTCTCAACCGAGAAGGACTGTGCCAGAAGCGCCGCCGGGAAACACACCAGTAGTATAGCAGCCACTATTCTGTGCAAATATGTATGCATTTTTTCTATCCTTACAACTTGAAGTAAGAACTGAGATTATGAGTAAGTAATCAATAACACCCTTACAAATATACCGTTATTTATTATAGTCGTCAATTTTTTCCTGCGAAACAGACCTGCATGCTTTGTTTTTTCTTTCGCCGCCGTGTGCAATTCTTAACCTTTTAAGAAAAATATGCCCACCGCTTTCCGGCGCATAGTCGGGTACAACCCCGATTTCGGCGTCGGTGTTGCATTTATTGAAAAAACACGACATTATTTGCCCAAAAGCTGCGCGATTTTAAAAAGTACGACAATAAACGGGATTCCAAAACAATCCAAATCTTTCACTTAACCCAAGCTCCCAAAACCGGACATAGATTTGCGCATGCCCCATATAAGGCTCACCCTCCCCTACTCTCTGTCTCCATACCTTTCCCTGAACTTCTGTACCTGTCCCGATTGTCCGACCATGCGCTGTTTGCCGGTGTAAAACGGGTGTGATTTATCGGTGACCTCCACATTGATCAGCGGGTATTCTTTTCCATCCTCCCACTTCACCTTCTCCTTGCTGGTTGCCGTGGATCTGGTCATAAACATATCCCCTGTGGCGGTATCTCGAAAAACTACATTGTGATAATCGGGATGAATTTTCTCTTTCATATTTATCTCCTTTAACGATGTCACCTTCATGACGGCAACTTATCCCTCTTTACTAAAGCCGCAAAACGCATTCCAGACACAAACTCCTTTTCTATCATAGATATTGAACAAAATGTCGACTGTCTGTTGGGTGAGAAAGTGATTATATTATAAAGATTTTGCTAGTACCCCTCGTATATCTCTTGATACCTTTCTTTACCTAAACGATCCTAAAAAACAAAACGGGACTATATGCAGCAAGCGCCTTCTTTTAGTAGTCGTTCAAGAATATTTGCCTATACAATCGCGGCAGTCGCGGTTGCTGTACTTTTGTATATGGCAAGCAGATCGAGCTTTCTGCTCTTTCACGGTATTGCCGAGATATTTAGTGTAGCGGTGGCGTTTGGAGTCTTTATCGTCGCATGGCATACACGCAAAATCGCCGCAAATACTTTTCTCCTGGTGCTGGGAATTGCTTACCTTCAAGTCGGTTTTTTCCATCTTGTTCATCTGTTTGCCTATAAAGGCATGGGAGTATTCCCTGAAGCAGACTCCAATCTCCCCACACAATTATGGATTGCCGCACGATACATCGAGTCTTTGGCGCTTCTGATCGCCCCCGCGCTGGCCAGACGAAAAATTGACAGCGCCAAAATGCTTTGGATATTCTCCTCGGTATCGTTTCTGATAATTGCATCCATCTTCGGCGGTATCTTTCCCGATGCATTCGTGGAGGGACAGGGACTGACCCCTTTTAAGGTGATAAGCGAATACGTGGTCGCCTCGATCATGGCCGTGGCGCTGCTGCTAATCTTTCGGGACAGAGATTACTTTGGCTCCAGTCTGGTCAAAATGGTAATCTGGTCGATCATTTTAAGCATATCCGCAGAAATGTTTTTTACACTGTACGTTGATGTGTACGGCCTTACCAATTTGGCCGGGCACTACTTGAAAATCATCTCAGTATTTCTTCTCTACCAGGCAATCATAGTAAACGGGCTGGAAAAACCCTATGATAACCTGTTCATAGATTTGAAGCGCCACGAGAAGGAACGTGAAAGTTTTATCGCTCGTGTCCAACAACTCTCCGCCCAGGCCCATGAGCGCGCCGCCGAACTGAAAAAAGCGCACGATGAGCTTGAGAAAAGGGTGGAAGAGCGCACCCAACAGCTAGGCCTCTCGCTTCAGCGTATACGGGAAGAGGTAAGGGAGCGTGAGAAGGCGGAAAGCGGCTTGTACAAACGTCAGCAGGCACTCGAGTCGGTATATGCGATGGCAACAACATTTGATTCGGGAATGACAACTATCATTGACCAGGTAGCTTACAGCATTGCCAAGGCATTTGAAGTAAGTTTCGTTAGCGTGTTTGGCTTCGAGAATGACAGAGTGTGTACCATATCCCAAATCTATGACGGCGAACCGGTAAAAAAAGAAACTCTGTACAGGCACAATGAGGCATGCAACAAACTGCACGACTATCGACAAACCGTCCAGTTCCAAGGCCGCCTGAGAGAAAAATTTCCCGACATCCCTTGTATGGCAAATAATGAATTCAGGACCTATGTGGGATTGCCGGCTTTAAGTCACACTGGTGAGCCGATAGGCTTTATCTGCATCATGGATAAGAAAGAGCGCACATTTTCCGAATTTGAACTTCATTTGCTGGAAATTTTCGTGCGCTATTTCTCCCATGAACTTGAGCGCAATCTCATGGAAAAGGAACTTCGAAAGGGGGAACGAATGAAAATGCTGGGGCAGTTGACCTCAGGCGTAGCCCATGAAGTTCGCAATCCTCTAAATGCCATTCAGGCGATCACTCAGGCGCTTTTCGAAGAGTTTGAGACGACGGAAGACACTCTGTTGTATAAAAATCATATCGCTACCCAGGTCGAGAGACTAACCAAATTGATGCAGGATCTTCTGGATTTCGGAAAACCTGTAGATCAGCAAAGTATGGAACTCGTCTCTATCACCAGACTGTGCGAGAAAACCGTTTCCCTGTGGAATCATTCACACGGTATGGACGGGGATCGTGCTCGATTCATAAGCGGTGTAGACGGAACCGAGATTTATGTATCTGCCGATTCGACCAAACTCCAGCAGGTACTGATTAACCTTCTGGACAATGCCCATCAGCACAGCCCCCAGGAGCAGCCGATTACCCTTGAATTGTACAGGAAAAAGGAAACGGATCTACGAATCAGGATCTGTGATCGTGGAGCAGGCATCAAACCCGAGATTATGAACAGGCTTTTCGAGCCTTTCTTCACCACGCGAAAACAAGGTACCGGGCTTGGACTGGGCATTGTTAAACATATCGTTGAAACACATGGTGGAGGAATAGAGGTTTGGAATAATACCGACGGGCCGGGATGCACCTTTGAGATAAGGCTCCCGGAGCATACTCCGACATCACAAGACAGCAGGGAGTATGTGAGCGGCTAGATTCCATTCAGCGCGGCAACAGTTGCGCAGTATCGTTGTTTGTGACGATTGTGTCGGCTCGCTGGGCAGGCCTTTTATTTTCCGAAAATTCGGTTTCATCATCTATTGTTTCGCCTGTGTAAAGATCGGGCCAGCGGTCATTACCACTGTGGAAAGTCAGACGCACGAAATCTTTACGTTTATTGGTGTTTACGTTCCAGATATAAATTTCATAGTCCACGATATCATGCTCGTGCCCGTACTGAGTTGATGCCCATACCATCCATTCGCCGGAGTTGTCGATCTGAGGGAAATACTCGTGAGATCTGCGGCCCGGAAGGTCCATAAACCTGATTTCCTTTGGAACCGTAAGGCCGGATATTCTCTCCTGCGGCTCTCCATTCTCATTCAGAGTTAAACGAAGCACCTCTGTTCCCATATTTCCCTGCCCCTCGTTCATACGCAAAACACTTTTGCCGTCGGGAAACCAGCTCAGCTGGCAGCCTCCGCCGGTCGTATGCCATTTTCCCGATTCGAGATTGTATATGCCGGTCTCCCGTACGGTTCCCCGTATGGTGATCGCCAGAAGCCTTCCGTCGGAACTAAGCTGGGGCTGCTGAGAGTACACATTCTTTTTTTCGAAATGTTTCTCGGCATCAAATATTTCTACTTCCTTATCGTCGAGGGCTTTTACAAATACTTTAGGACCGCGCGCGAAGACAACCGAATCCCCCGAAGGCCTCCACGTCCCCCAGGTTGCATCTTCAACTACTTTCTCCTCCCCCGTACCATCCGTATTTATCACCCACAAATCCCACTTGTCGTGTATATCCGCATCCATTTCGCTGACCCATCCGAACTTGCTTCTGGTAAACAGTACCTGTTTTCCGTCTGGAGAAAACCGTGAAAACCAGTCTACATTATCCTTGGAATTTGTCAAAGCCTGCTTGCGACTGCCGTCGGCGTTCATGATCCAAATATCATGCCTGCTGTTTGCACGAGAGGTCGACCATACGATTTTACCCTCAACGGTACCCTTGAATGCCTCGATTGCCGTTTTCTCCCGCTTACTCATCTCCGAGGGAAAACCCGTAGGCGCCTCCTGCGCAGCAAGAAGTGAGAAACCGCCCGCAGTAAGCAATGCAACAATTATCCTTAAGTAAAGCATGTATCACCTCGATATATCTATGTTCGCTGGTTGTTCGGATTTCAGCCTCAAATTCTATTTCACCTCTATTTATCTATAATATATGAAATTACATCTCAATTTCTATCTTCTTTTACATTTTGCGCCATTTATTTACTGATTTTTTTACATTTTCGGCCTGATCCTCATTCCCAAGGTACCGAAGAAGCTGCTCCAGATAGATTCCGTACTGCATTTTTATGAGATTGTGATCGGACCACTGCTGCTCGATTGAAGACAAAATCTTGCCTATCTGCTTGTCGGAGGATAAATCGATGATGTCTTTTTCATTTGTCAGATTACTTGTTCTGAAAAGTATGGATGCTCCGTCGGCATAAACCACCTTCCAGTCATTTCGCTCATAAAGATACTTTACCAGAGGCATGCTCTGAGCAAACACCGCCGTGGGCAAAAGAGCATGATTGATCGAATAACGCCGGGCAAGATCGGGAAAGTTTTTTTCCGGTTCACCGCACACGGCCAGATAGTCGGCGAAAAATTTTGGAGATCGAATAATCAGCCGTCCGTCGATAAACACTTCACGCGAGGGGTAAAGTGTCCATATCAGATATCCTCCATACCGCACAGTGTTGAACATCGCCCCGGGAGCGGGATTGCGCTGAAGATATTCGACCGCCTTTTCGGGTATTCTGAAAGGAGAAATCATCGTATGTCGGGGATAATGGCCCGTAACTCTTGCTTGCAAGACAGAGTTGTGGATTATCAATATCATCAAGACACCCGCACAAACATATGCTACTGTTCTCCCTGCCTTTTCCGACCTCAACCGCAACGCGGTTAAGCTGTCGGTAATATTTACCGCCAAAACGGGTGCCGCCACGAAAAAGTAGAGAAGAATATTTCTTTTAGCCATGAAAGCCAGTGAAAAGAAAGCGGCTGTCAGCAAAACATGGCTCCACTGGGCCTTTTTTCGGTTTACAAAGAAACTGATGAGTGTCAGCGCGGTGACTGCCATTACAGCATATACATACCCGGCGTCGGGACCGCTCAAATCCATGAGCGGAACATTTTCGGAGATATTTCTGGAGTAAATATTAGCATGGGATGGATCTATTCGACTAAAAAGAGAGAAGGGAAACAAAGCCCCCTCTATACCGTAAGGGTTAATAACCGTAGTAGCGCACAGCATCGGCAATGCCGCAGTGAGTCGTATATGGTGGCGAAAACGATTTCTGCTCTGCAACCCGCCGGCGCACCCGAATATGGTTTTCATCAACTCCCCAAGCCAATAACAGCCAAGTATGACCGGCCCAAGAATAAACAACCCCTGTGAATTTGTCCACACCAGCTGAACGGGAATCATCCACAATAGAATGCGGCTTTTTCCGCTTTTCGAATAACGCTCCAGAATGACGATGAATAGCGCCATTGCAGTGATAGTTATCAGGATTGGACGCATGAGAACAAGAAAACGCGCGTGAAAAAGAAGCACGCTGAGAATAGCCGCTGAAAACAGTTTATACCAGACTTCTTTGCGAGCACTGGAAATTATCAGGACGGCGGCAAAGACCATAGAGAGTTTCGTCCAGATAAGAAGAGGTGCACCACCCAGAGAGTGTAATCCGTAAACGATGATTTGAAAAAACCAGTGAAGATCAATCCATTTTGCGTTGGATACGCTGAAAGCAAACGGGTCGGTGTAGAGAAAAGCCTTTCGCTGAAGCATCTCCCGCCCCGCCGCCAGATGCCACCAAATATCGGTGTTTGTCAGGGGGAAATAAACCACCCATGCCGCCAGGAGCCCGCAGATAACTACAGGCAGAAAGGGGCCTGATTTTCGAATGTATTGTTTTATAAACTTTTTAGTCATTTGTTTTGAAACATCCAAATGAACCTTACGGTCTTGTAAGATCTACTTTTTGTCCACCACGGCTTTGCCGATGTGGTCAATCGCTTTGTTCTCGTTGCGGGTTGATGAATTCTCACCCGCCGATTTGTGGGTACGCTTTTTCAGGGCAATTATCGATTCTGCCGAATCGGCTTTGCCAAGTTTTTGGTATGCAAGAGTCAACCCGTCCAGAACCTCGCCAGAGTGGTTTCCGTTTCGTAACGCCTGTAAAAACAGATCAGCGGCTTTTCGATATTTACCCCGGTTAAACTCAAAGGCAGCAAAATTATAGGCGAGGTTTCTTAACTTCGGATCACAGGCGTAGGCTTTTTCAAACGCTTTGCGTGCAAATTCGGGTCGTGAACTTTGCAAATACAGTATAGCCAGATTGCCCCAGCTCTCAGCATAACAGGGGAACAACTTCACGCTGCGTCTGTAAAACTCCTCGGCACGAGCATACCGCTGCTTTTGCCTGCAAAAATTGCCTATATTGAAATACAACACTCCCAGCGACTGATTCACCGTAAGGTTTTGCATCGAATGCCGGGATGAATCATCGATACCGTACCGCCGTCTGTAGTAGCTGTCCGGATGATTAATACCTTCGCGGTTGGGCTCTATATTCCTGCGCTTTTTACCGCTGTCGTAGCGCACAAAAAAATGCCCCGGTATCACTACACCATACAAGGGAATATCGAATTTCTCCCCCAGCATCAGAAGAAGCATCGATACCCCCATGCAGGAGCCCTCGCGCTCCAAAAGTGTGGTGTGCGGAAGCATCCCGAACAGATCGTTGTGATCCGAATCAAATGTCACGGCGTTTTTTTCGTAGACAAAAGAAAGTATCTTCTCGATATCCGCCGATCCTGGTATGCTGTCTTCTTTGGTAAACGACAAATCTTCAAGCTGATTCAAAAGCTGTTCAACAGAGGGAATACTGTCTTGCCCGAAAATATCTCTCAGCTCGTCAACGGCTGCTCCGACCCCCTCGGTAACAGACGAGAAACCAACCTGCTCCTCCTTCACCTGTCCACCACATCCGGTCAACGATAAGATGATAATAACCACCAAACTTACAGAAAGTAACTTGTCTTTAAAACCGTTCATTTTTAATTCTTAACTTCGATCATTTGGACACGACATGATAACCGGCCCGTTTGGTACGCGAGTTCACAAAACTTGCCGGATCATGTGCAACAGGTGTTACGCCGGCAGAAAAAGGTGTAGAAAACCGTGCTCCGCGCATTCCGACAGTTCAGCGTTTTTTCTCCGGCGGCCGGGAAGAGTCGGGGCTCCATGTCAGCGAATAATCATAAAGATCTCGGGCAGACATGATATAGACCACCAATCGCTTGTCTTGCAGAGAATTTCCCCTGGCACGTAACATCTTTTGCCTGACCAGCGGCCCACCGCCCCAGCTGGTGATTATATCAACCGGAATACCGGTATTGGCCGCGATATGTGATCCCACACCGGCACCCTTACAGTCGATATGCTCAAAAACGCCTGTGTAACTGTCTCCGATAACCATCACAGGCGAGTTCTTCTCTCCTCTGTTAAGTTTTTCGGCCGAATTGTACACCTGCCTTGCAGCCAGACTTGCGGCGGGATATCTCACCTGTGAAGCCTGAGGTAGTTTATCAACAATATCTCCCCGGCGCGTGATTGTCGTATCCTTAATCGTATAAGTATGGGAATCGGCTACGTTCTCGTACCAGGAATACTCCCTGACACGCTTTGCAATCAAATCGGCGGCGATTTGTAAACCCCGGGTAGTCCAGTGAGTGTCATGCTTTTGATATAGGTACTCCGCCTCTTTACCATCTTTGCTTTTTGCATCCAGAAAATGAGGCAGAAGATCTATTACCTCGATTCCCGCATCCTGCACCTGTCTCAGAAATTTCCGAACATAGGGATTGACAATCTCCCCCCCCTCTTTAGGAGCATCGACCGGAAGATACTCCGGGTATACTTCCGATTTGGCCGGAACTGTGACAAACAGAAGGTTTATGCGATTACTGTCAAGAAAATTCTTGAATTCTTTCAGATGAGGAAGTGGATTTTTTTCTCTGCTTTGATCGGTTAAATCTTCTGAGATGGTGTATTGGAGAGACCTTCTGAAAAAAAGCCATCCGTCCTTTCCCTCTATTCCCATTTGCTGCTCGGGCAAAGATTCGATATAGCGTTTAAGATTGCGACGGAATCCATCGAGACCGGATGCCCATCGGGCGTAGGTTTCGTGCTTTTTCAGCTCGGATGCGAAACGGCGATTGTTTTTGGTGAAATTTGCCGAAACCGATTCATCCATTAACTTTTCGGTAGTCGCAGTCGCGATCGTATCTCTTTTAGATGTATTCTCGTTTAGGCCTCGATTTGTTTCGTTGCGGTTATCAGCTACACCTGCCCCGTTGATTTCTTTATGCTCCCCGGAGGAGTCGTCCCAGTTTACAATAAATACGTTATAAAGCGGATTCCCGGCGTGAAACGGTTTGCCCTTCACGACGGCTGCCGGATCTTTTATAATGTTTCGCTTCAGCGATTTTCTAAGCAGACGGTAACCCTCGGTTTGCTTATCGGGCCATCTGCCGTCATCTGCCAATGCAACCAGATCGGTATTCTTTGTCGGATACCAGTACGATGCGAGGGAGGTTATCCAGTCGGTCACCTCCTGTCGACTCAGTACTCGGGCGGTGTAATCATCCTTTATCCACCGGACCGCTTTTTTCAGTGTCTCTTCTGCAATCGGCTCAAGATTAAGCTTTCCGTAAACCTCTCTGAACGAATCGCCGTCCGAATCGGTCACCACATCATCGAGGAAATTGACCCAGGGCATGAATTCCACCCTCACCCATATCTCGGGACCGTTTTCACCCTCGTGCAGATAGGCGGCGGTTATCTCCTGGTAGGGCATATAAATAGTCGAATCGGCCCATTTATGACCGTTAATCTTGCTTGTGATTGTCTGAAACCCCTGATCTTTCTCTACCTCCCACAGCTTTTTGTTAAGCGGTGTCCAGGCAAGAGGCTGCGATTTTTCCTTTTCGGTCAACGGCGTCTGATCGATACTGTTACGGGTGACATGAAGCATGCTGTCAAAGGTGATACTGTGTATAGTTATGGGCTCTTGCGGTTTTTGCGGCTTGAATTTCTGCGGTTCGAAAAGAATGGGATTGGCATGATAGGCCGCATAATCCAGATTGGCGGCGGTAGGATTATCTATAACCCGCACCATAAGCGGTGATTTTCGAACATCGAAATCGTGCACCAGTTCATCGTAAGGATTCTTATTGTCCATCGAATCGGCCGGGGACTCAACCCCTGCGTTTTCCTTTACCTCTTGGATGTACCCAGTTGAAATATCGGATGCCAGTACTATGCAAACCGTCGATATAACTGCAAATATCAATTTCCTCATATGAACATTTCTGGTTAAAGTTTATTGTTACCGAGTCACCGAATCACCGCGACATCTTTCCATCCTTTTGCCCCGAAGCGTAGATCGCGTTCGACAAACTGCCAGATAACGAGGCGTTTGCCATTCAGTATGCTTGCCTTTCGAGCCAGTTTCTCCCGAACGAGTGTTGATGCGCCGCCGTTGCTGATAATAGAGGCCGAGGGGATTCCCAGCTCGTATGCCAGATGAGATATCCATCCGGCGCCGCGAGGAGAGTCGGTCTGATAGATTCGGGAGAAGCTGTCTCCCAGAATCAGGATTGGTGAATTGCGGTAATCATCCCTGTACAGACTCCGGCCGATTTCCTTGCCCTCAGCATCTCTTTTTATCGAGTGTACCTGATGGCATTCGGTAGTCTCGGCTGGAAATTTTATCTCGGATCCAAAATGTTTGAAATCGGACAGTTTTGTCATCTCGCCGATATCCCCATCCCTTTGCACCTCAACGGTATCGATTACGTATTCAACTGAACGGCCGGTTGTATCGAACCAGGAGTATTGCCTTATCCTCTCGGCTACCCTTTTGGCCGCCAGCCGCGAGCCGCGGGTTTTCCAGTGTGTATCGGTGCGCAAATAGAGGGAATCTCCAGCGGATCTATCTTTGAGGCGTTCATTTCCAAAAGGGATGAAGAGGTCTACTACATCGACACCTTCCGCTTTTAGCTTTTCGATTGTTTCTTTTGAATGAGTCAGACTCATTTTTTGGTCCGGGGAGATCTTTTTCGTCAGCAAATCGGGGTAGACGGTCGGTTTTCCCGGCACTATGACCACAAGCAGATCGATTCCTCTGCTGCTTAGCTGTTTTTGGAAATTCTTGATTGTCTCGACGGGCCTTTGGTTGTATGGTTTTTCATTGTCGCCTACAAGTGCCGATCGGTGGTCGTGTACGGAGGGTTTCACCAGATAATCGACTCCCGGCTTATAGAAAAGCCACCCGTTTCGCCCCGTCACCGCTTTGTCGCCGTAATCGCGCAAAGAGACGTATCGCAGATGTCTCATAACAGGACGGCAGGTTTTTGCGACAATGGAATTTTCCTCGAGAGCCGCTTCGTATTCCCTAAGATAGGTTCGGTTAAAGAAGGTATATCGCAACAGATTATTAACAACGAGAATAGGAGCCCCAAGAAGCCCCCATTCATTCCAGCCGTTCGAAAGTTTGTCCGCGCGATTTTTTATTTGTGTAAGAAGGCTCTCTGCCCCGGCTGCGTTTTGTTTTTCGCCCATCGAGTAGTAAAGCTCTTCTGTAAGCTTGGTCAGCGTGTCCAGCCTGTCGAAAAATCTGCCGGAGGTGTCGGCATCGACATGCCTGTTTATGCTCCGTGCCTCTTTGCCGATATCCTGTACGATAAAGGCCATCTCTTCCGCACTCATCTCGGCGTCTGCGTTCTCGTTTGTTTGTCGGTCGATTATCAGTTTCTCGATTTTCCCGATTGCGCTGTCCAGTTCGCTGAGCTGCGAAGCGATCCTTTTCTGCCTTCTATGCGGCTCAATAAAGGTGTCGGCAAAGAGATTGAACGCACCGATCTGCTTGTCCCCGATCTGTTCGAAGATAACCTGAATGCCCGCCGCACTCAAAAGCGCAAGCAAAAAAAAGGCGATAAACATATATGCTGCCGAGCGTCTAATCATATGTTCACTTTTGGGACATTATTCACTAAAACCG
>CAZPHU010000016.1:0-51183 GCA_964586285.1 uncultured Fibrobacterota bacterium
AAATGTTATAAAAGGTGATGTAAATCGTATGGGGGACCGCCTAAAAGGGAGTTGCCGGAGTATGTAAACTATTGATACCGGCCCTGTAAGCTAAAATTTCAACGCTGTAAGATGCCACATCAACCGACAATCCCGACTCTCACGTTCCTCCCCGCATCGTCGGTTGTCCATCTATATCTCTTAGTCGATTATTTCCACGACTTATGCAAGAAACGCATTGCGCAGATGCTCAACCTTGCCCTGATACATTGCTATGACATCGAATCGACAGGCGTGCTGCTTTATGTTGTGTTCGGCCAAGTACTGACGGGCCATGCGGGCTATCTTCTGCTGTTTGGCTCGGGTCACCCAGGAGAAAGGGTGACCGCCCCCGGAGGAGCGGGCGCATTTTACTTCCACAAACACCAGTGTCTTATCGGGCGCCTGGGCAACGCAATCGATTTCTCCAATACGGGATTGATAATTTCGACAGACGATTCGGTAGCCTTTTTCCAGAAGATACTCAACGGCCGCATCTTCACCCCTGTTACCCTTGGCCCGAGTATGCATTTTGTCCCCCCTATGGATGACCTATCAAATGGAGTAGAAAGAGAATGGAAAGTATCAAAAAGAGTATCAGAGACAAAGCCTGATTTTTAAGCACACCGATCCAGCCCTCGTGATTCATATCGCCTCTTCGGGACCCTTGCCTACGGTCACCGCTTCGACGGTCGGTGATCCTCTTATCTTCGATCGGCTTCTTTTTGTCGGCGCTCTTACGCTGGATTGCAAAGGAAATGGTGGTGTCGTTTGAAATAGTGTCGACATTGACCGTATCCAGGTCCTGAAGCATTTCCTCAATGCTGCGGTAGCGCTCTTTCCTGTTTTTCTTTAGGGCTTTAAGCACGATCAGCTCCAGGCGCTTTGGGATATCCTTTCGATGAGCCGAGGGCGGCACCGGATATTCATGAACCTGTTTATATGCAACCGCCACAGGATTGTTTCCGGTAAACGGCGGTCTTTTGGCAAGCATTTCGTAGATAAGCACTCCAAGGGAATATATGTCGGTCTGAATATCAACCGCAGAGCCCTCAGCCTGCTCCGGCGACATATATTCGGGGGTACCCACCGCCATGCCGGTCATGGTGATATTTTTCTGTTCGAATATTTTGGCTATACCAAAGTCACTGAGTTTGCAGATATTATTCTCGTCCAGAAGGACGTTTTGCGGTTTTATGTCGCGATGGATCACATTTCTGGAATGAGCGTAACGAAGCCCGCGGCAGATCTGTTTGGAAAAAGCTACAATATCTGAGACAGGTATAGTTTTCTTCCCCGCGATTCGCTTGCTCAGGTCCTCTCCCTCGATGTACTGCATCGCGAAGAATTTCAGCCCCTTCTCCTCCCCATACTCATAAATGCTGACGATGTTTTGGTGCTGCAGAAGGGAGATCGCTTTCGCCTCGATCTCAAATCTTTGCGAAAACTCCTCGTTACGGCTCAAATGCGGCGAAAGCACTTTCAGCGCCACCGTTCGGTTCAGATGTTTCTGGGTGGCTTTATAGATATCTCCCATCCCACCCCGCCCCAACAGTGAATCGATCTCGTAATTACCCAGCACTACCGGCATCCAGTCGCTCTTCTGAATGTCACTTTTTGGACTAAGCAGATGCATGAAACTATCCCTTTAAGTCAAAAGTCAGTCATTTTATCTTTCCCGGCTCACGGGAAAAAACTCTACCATCTATATTATAAGCTATAATATACATTTGCACCCCACAATTCTTTGCCCTGCACGACATATTAAGTATGAAACAAAAACAGATAAAAACGGCAGGTACAGGGTTGAGCATAGAGGTTGTGAGGAACGGGAAAAATATTCTTTTTAAAAACTCGAATTCACAACTTTAATATGAGGTATATTACTACTGAGGATTCCATGAGGAGTTTTGGAAGATTGGTGCTGAATTGACTACCGCAGAGGTTAATTTCCTGGCTAAACAAACATGATAAAGATAGATTACCTGGCGCTGCATAAAAAGCATCTGCCGCTTGTGGTTAAATGGGTCTACAAGGAATGGTGGCAGTATAAAAAAGAGTCTTTTGAGGATGTTGTGGACCTTTATCATACACTTTTGCATATATCCGAGTTGCCGATTTGCCTGATTGCTTTCTTTGATAAAAAGCCGGCCGGCACGGTTCTGATCTGTGACAGAGATCCCGACATAAAACTGGATGACGGCCCGTGGCTGGAAGGTCTATATGTGGACAGCCGATACAGATGCAGAGGTATCGGCAAGAAGCTTGTCTCAAGGATATGCCGGATCGCAAAAGATACGGGGCATTCAAAAGTCCTGCTTTCCACACATATTGACAAATATTATGAGAGAATGGGTTGGGAAGCAATAAAAGGTCTGTCCAACGGAGATAAAGTAATGCGAAAGCTGTTGAATGATGAAGATTATTGATTGCTGATCGATTGAAGGTTGGGGGATACATTTCGGCCCCGTGTCACGAGACCGAAATTGCACTCTCTTACTAAGATTTGTTTTAAAGAATAAACCTTTTACTCCGGCTCATTCGCGATTTCTGTACCCCCCCACTTTATTCTTCTTCGGATGGTTGGGGGTTTTGATCCGGAGCCTGCTCATTACCCTGGGGCTGCTCTCCTGATTGAGACCGCCTCATTGGACATTGGTCCTGCATCTGCCGCATCAGTTGATTTACCGCCGCGGTATCCAATTGAATAACAGCCTCACTTTGAACATTAAGTTTTTTATCGTATTTGATGATTCTGTTGCCTACGACCACATACAAGCCACCGTCGTCAGCCTTGATCACCTCTTTGGGCATAACAAAACCCATCATCATCATGCCGCAGCCCATCCCCCGCTGCATTCCGGCTGAATCCGCCATCATCCCCCCACCCATCCCCGGCCCCTGAGCCGATGAGGTAGCAAGTAATCCAATCGCCGTCACAAATGCAAAAACTCTCTTCCAATAACACATAGAAACACCTCCCGGTAAAATGGTTTGGTAAGCCCTCAATAAAAAAACCATCCAAATTTCTAAATATTGAAAATCAATTCGAGTTTTGAAAACGTAATTACTATTACAAAAATCAAAGACACCTGTTTAGGGTAAAAAGCCCGATGTATCCACAAAAGAAACATCGACGGCAATTATTCCGTTAGCAGATAACCCAAGACTGCCCATTTTGCCTCAAAAATAGCGTTTTTTTTGGTGGCATAGAAATTGAAAAAGTGCAATATCAGCTACATCTGATATCCGCCGAAAGGAGAATGAATGGAAAAAGAAATCTTCAAAAATAACAACAGTCTTCCAGCATCAAACACAGGATCGAAAACCAAAAAGAAGCAAATTCCGTTCCTCGAAGGCCGTCCTTACAGGAACACGGTTATTGAAGATGATGATCTGACCAATCTTCGTATTGCACTTAACACAGCACGTAACCTGGATGAATTTCTTGTTTGCTGCTAACTGAAAACGCCTACAGAATTTAAATATCACGGCCGAAATGCTTATGCTTTTCGGCCCTTTTTTTATTTCAATCGCAAATCCGTGAATACGAAAGTCATATGCATTTTTTATATTGTATATCACGGTCCGAGAAACAATAAACTTCTATTCGGGAGATTCTGTTCAATATGACGGCAGATTCGAATCAACAGGAAACTGACTTCGATCCTCAAACCAATCTTTCAAACCTAAAAGAAGGATCGGTACTCATAGCACGGGAGAATCTGCTCGATCCGAACTTTCAGGCATCGGTGGTGCTTGTATGCATGCTGCAGGGAAATAAGAGTGCGGTTGGGCTGGTCTGCAATCGCCCCACCCACATGCCGCTGTCGGAGGTATTCAGCCTTGGGGACATACCCGGTCCGGTTACCCGTCGGATATATATCGGCGGACCGGTACAGCAGGAGACGATGCAAATCCTGCAAATAACTAAAACCCCGGTTAAAAAAGCCTACCGGGTCGAAGAAAACGTCTACCTGGGCGGTGAGTGGGACAGCCTGGCAGAGGTTTTGGAGACCGACGAGCGCAGTACACGCCTGTTTCTGGGATACTCCGGCTGGGGATCGGGACAGCTGGAATCGGAAGTGATGCAGGGAGCATGGGAGGTGTATAATCCCGACCTGATGAAGCTTTTTACTACCTCCGAAGAGCCCATGATAGGGGATGTTCAGCAGATTCGAAAGTACATTAAATCTCTCTGCCGCGATCAATAGCCGGACAAAAGAGTCCTGTCCTGTCTTGCCCCTCATGACATCCGGGCATCTCACAAGTCGAGCTAACCTGAAGACTACGAATAAAAATGCAGGTACCTTTCATAAGCATCGCAGGCACCTGCACCCGTTTTGGCTTGCGTTACAGGTTAGGGATTAGCGCTCAACCCTGACCCTGTAGGTAACAATACTCTCACCATTTGCAGGCACCTTAACCTCAAACCTTATCAGGGAAGCGTTTACTTTGCTGAATTTGTGGCTCCTGTCTACTACTTTCCAGTCTCCGACAAGAGGCTCCTCGACCGAAACGCTAATACTGTCGTCTTTGTGATTGCGTATACGAATCTCCCAGGCACTTTCAAAGGATCGGTTGCCGATCTGTTCGAAATCCGTTTGTCTTCTCCGGGCTACGATGTCAAATGCCTCACCCGCCGTCAGAGTTATCTCTTCATCCCTGGGGGTATGCTCTATGCGGTCCTCTCCAACAAACTGTTGACTCCCGTCGGCATCCTGCTTGTACATTCTAACCACACCACCCGGAAGAGGCGTCCCCAGGTTGTTTTTCTTACTGTTTTGGATTTGAAGCTCCACATTGACCGGCCTTTTGGAATCGTCCCCATTATACCGACTGAAAAAGTAGTGCTGCTCTCCCTTTACTATGTACCTTTTATCGAGATTGATATCCCCGGCATTCATCAGCTGAATCTGTTTTGTCTGATTGTTCTTTATAGTCGTTTTTCTCTGAAGATCGTAGAGATGATACTCGAAGAAAGCCTGTTGCTGAAACTGAGCCGCACCGGTGGATTTCATCCGGACCCGATTGTACATTTCGGGTTGAGGGTGGGGCTTTACTCTGTTTATATCACCGGCAACCAGCTTAAGGGCGGCGTTGGGGTATGTGGCTCCGCTTTGGTTTTCGATCGTCACCCACCCGCTTAAATCGCCCTTTGAATCGGATTTGTCTAAAATCAGGACATAGTCCGCCTGCCAGCGAATCCGATTTGTAAGGTAACTTACCTCCAGCTGCTGCTGTGCGGGGCCGTTGTTCCCATAACGCCACATAAGTGTCGGTTTTGCGATCAGATTTTCGGGAATCCGGGGAAGCACACGGTATCCCGGATGACCAAGAAAAATCTGATCCCCCACTTTTAGTACCTGCCCGTCATTATTGCTAAGAAGTTCGGCCCTGGTCTCTTTCCTTTCTTTGGTTTGCTCATCGAAATCAACTATCGTAATTTCTTTGCCGATAAATTTGTCCAGCAGCTTCTCATGGTTCATCAGGTCGTATTCGTAATTTTGCTCGTAAACATCAAACTTCTTTGCCCCGTTCAAAGAACGAACATGTACCGATGCCGGTATGATATGAGAGGCTACATCGCCGAACCTAAGCTCACCGCTTTTTTCCGGAAGCTTAATAGATCTTGTATCCTTAATCAATCCCAGATCATCGTTGTAAATAGTGACGGATACCGATTGCTGATCCCCCATGCTGCTTTCCACAACCGAATCCTTCTGAGCAAATCCGGCTGTATTGATCATAAAAACAAAACAGATGCCCACGGATAGTAAACCTCTCATGTAACCTCCCATTATCCAATAGCTCAGGGTATAACAGTCCTGCTTGTTCAAACGGCAGAAAAGCAAACGACAAAAAAATAGTGTTTTTCCACTCGAGCGGGTCTTCCAAAAGTGTATTTTTCCCAGCAAAGACCAACAAGGAGTGCTTTTTAATGGCTTTTCTGCAATGTGATTTTTACTCGGATGCACTGGGTATGTCGACCTCGATGAATGTTATAATCCCTCAAGGCACCAAAAGCCAGATCGGAATGCATACAACCAGCCACCGTAAACACCACCCGGTTTTGTATCTTCTTCACGGTCTGACCGACGATCATACTATCTGGCACCGTCGAACCTCACTGGAACGATACGTGGCCGCATACGATCTGATCGTGGTTATGCCAAACGTGCACCGAAGCTTTTACACCGATATGAAATACGGATATAAATACTGGACATTTATCAGCGAAGAGCTGCCGTGCATATGCGCCGGTTTCTTCCCCATCTCATCCAGGCGCGAAGATACTTTCGCGGCGGGTTTATCCATGGGGGGATACGGAGCGTTTAAGCTTGCCCTCAATCATCCCGATCGATTCGCGGCTGCCGCAAGCTTAAGCGGAGTGATGGATATACGCTCAAATGCCTGCATGGAACGATTCCCCCAGGATATGGGTCTGATATTTGGAAAGGATGGGCCTTCGGGCCCGCTGCAGGATCTTTTTTGTGCTGTCGAAAACATCACTCCCGAGCAGTGCCCATTTCTGTTTCAATGCTGCGGTACCGAGGATTCTCTGTATGATCAGAATAGGCGCTTTTACGACTTTGCCGCAGGACGCAATCTGCCCATTATCCATGATGAAGGCCCCGGTGATCACGACTGGGATTACTGGGACAGTCAGATAAAAAAAATCCTTGACCGCCTTCCGCTTACATGAGAAAACAAATAGAGAAGTTAAAAGACAAAAAGCGTGCTTTTTGAACATGGAGTCCATTTTCTGTTCGTAATAGATATAATCGACATATAATCGACCTATTCACTTTATGACACACCCGGGGAGGTGTAGAAAGTCTTTATGACAAAGAAACAAAATAGCGGCAAAAATGCCTTTGGGCAGGAATCTGAGATGGGGGAAATAACCATACGCCAAATGGAGCTGGAGGATTTGCCCCTTGTGTTTGCCTTAGGTGAAGACATCTTTACAGCCGAGAAGTGGCCCAATCTCTATCGAACCTGGGACGAGTATGAGGTTGTGGAGTTATTTGCATCCGACGGTGAATTCTGTCTGGTTGCCCAAGCCGATGAGGATATAATCGGTTTTGCACTGGGCACATTTATCGACAAACGCCACAGCGCATGGAGCTACGGTTATCTGCTGTGGCTTGGGGTATCGCCTGGGACGCGAGGAACGGGAGTAGGCAAACGTCTTCTAAACCGCATGACTGCTCTTTTTATCGAGGAAGGGGCGCGAATGATGATACTTGATACGGAAGTTGAGAACGAGAACGCGGTAACTTTTTTTGAATCTCAGGGTTTTGGTAACAGAGTCGAGCATATGTATTTGTCAAAAAACCTAAGCACTCACCCGGAGTATATAAAGAAACGCAAACGCAAGCATACCAATGTTGAAAAGCTTCCATTAAGTAAACGCAAAAAGACGATCGGACCAGTGGTTCCTTCTAAAACCGATCTATCCGTCAACAAGGGAAAAAGAGGAAAATGAATCAATCGATTTCCGTTCTTGATAAAATCAACCCCTCCCGTCTCAAAAAGCTTCTAATAGACGCGGTCAATCAGTACAGCCCCTCATATGCTGAAGCACCCGCCACTAAAGTCTTTGGCCGGGCACTCAAGGAGTCAGGCATTTGTCCATACTACCAGAGAGTTGCCGGGGAGCAGCGTCTCAGCGAACGTTCCAACATAATAGCCACTGTCGGTCCTCCCCCGATCGAATTACTTTTCGTAGGCCATGTCGATACGGTTGACTTATGGCATAATGGAACTCACAAGGCACGTTTGGAGGGCGATCGACTTGGCGGACTTGGAGCCGCGGACATGAAATCGGGCTGTGCGGCCATGACCGAGGCGATTTGTGCGGTTTTCGAAAGCGGCATCGCTTTAAAAAAGGGTGTGAGCCTTGCTCTGGTTGTAGGCGAAGAGGAATACGGCGACGGCTCTGAGGCATTGTTGAAGAAAGTAAACGCTCCTGTTACCGTAATCGGTGAACCGACCCGTTTAGTTCCATGCATTAATCATTCAGGCTATCTGGAAGCTCGTCTTATCAGTAAAGGGCAACGCGTTCACGCGGCTCTTCCCGAACGCGGCTGCAATGCAATCGACGCGATGCTGAGATGGGTACTGCGTATTTCACAGCTGTGCGCCCAGTATTCCTCAACAGGTGATCAGATCGCGGTTAATCCGCGTGAGATCAGGGGCGGAGAGGCAGGCTTTGTTGTTGCCGAGCATTGCGAGGCCTTTATCGATCTCCATCTCCCACCGTCCATGCCCTACAGCTTCATTGAAACCATAATCGGTGATGCCCGAAAAGATGTGCTGGCAGAGTACTGTGATGCAGATCTTGAGTACGAGAAATACTTTTGGTCTCCCGGTTTTCAAAGGGATGAAGAGGATATCTGCTTCTCAAAAATACGCAAGGCATTCAGCCGTGCCGGCTTTTCCTGGCAGCCGTCGGTTTTCCGATCCCATTCGGATGCGGGTCTTTTTCATAGAAAAGGATCGTTGTCCATAGTCTGCGGTCCGGGAGATTTGGCATCCGCTCACAGCAGGGATGAATGGGTAAGTATCTCGGAGGTTGAAAGAGCGGCGCATATATACGCGGCAATGATACTTGACCTCTGCGGTAAGGAATCGAAAGTATAACCGATTACTTGTCAAATAAAAAAAGACTGTTCCCGAAAGTGGAAACAGTCCTTTTGTAATATAGAAAATAAAGCAAGCTTAAATAACGTCTTTATAAGCCTTTGCCGGCTTGAATTTGACGTTTTTTGAAGCTTTGATCTTGATCTGTTCGCCTGTCTGCGGATTTCTTCCCTTCCGGGCTTTTCTTTTCACTACGGAAAAGGAACCAAAACCTGCAATCTGGACGCCCTCTTTTTTTGTGGCTTTCTTGATGTTTTCCAGAACTGAGTTAACCGCGGCGGTTGCATCCTTTTTGGACAATTCAACTTCACCGGCGACTTTTTCGATCAGATCACCTTTGTTCATACACGAACTCCTTGAAGATTTTTGTGGTGTTTGGAACGCTCTCGCATTTGTTTGGGTTTTGAGAAACTCCCCAAGCAGTTAAGCCACGAGTAATTAATCGTAAGATGGTATTACTCAAGCGGCTATCTCAATATATATGTAAATTCATTGCATGACAAGCAAAATGTGCACAGTTCAAGCAGGTTTTTAAAATTTGTGGGCAAAACCCCCTATAAACTGGGGGTTTTCGGCCGGCCATCGTGTGTAGAGGCTTGCGGCAAGCGGCTCTCAGTCCATCAAAGGTACATCCCGCAGCGAAATGTTGAGTTCATATTCCCTCAAAAAAACATCATCCAACTGCGCCAGAGCGTACCGGACCGTATCGGGAATTTTTGATCCGATCAGGTATGCCCGGACTTTTTTCCCGTTGGCCAAGTGCTTCTTGACCCAGTTGCGAAAGCCCAGAAGCTGCCCGCTGCTCGATTGGACGGAATACTCTTTTTCTATCTGTACTATTACCAATCCCCCATCTTTGTCGACAGCCAGCAGATCGATTTTCCCTATCCCCGTCTCGTATTCAAATCCGTCGTTACCCACATCATCCACAAAAAACTCAAGTCCGTCCTCGATCACTTCCAGATGTTTTGCCAGATAGGTCAACAACTGGTTTTCTTGAATGAAGCCGTTACTTACAAAGATATCCTCGGCTTTAGCATGCCTGGGTTCTATTTTGTGAACCTGCAGGAAACCATGCTCATCCTGGGCGATTTCCCAGTTTCCATGAATACGCGGATCGTACAGCTCCACCCTACCCCGGTCTGTTCGGTAAAGAAAGTCCAGCTCAGAGTCGGCTTTTCGAGGCTTCTGATTTTCGGTATAGTGAATTCGCGATTCGTGGTTTACCGTACAGACGATTATTTGACATTGAACTGTGTTTGCGTTTGTTCCCGGATAGTGCTCCAAAACCCAGTCACGAAGAGAGGCGATAGTTGTCTTTCCAGCCCTGGCTTCTATCCCCTCTCGTATCATCTGCCAGACCGGTTGTTTGTTTCGCGTGCTCATGAAATGCCCCTTTCGCTGTTTTTTTAACCGGCCGGAGCCGAAAACAATGTATTTGAAACAGGTGTGATAAAAGAGATTTTTCCGCAAAATCCACGCCGGCTTCGCGCTTTTTTTGATTATTATGCTCTGTGGTTTGACCGTGTGTGTATCAATCTTTATCTTTATATACAGCCCGCAAAAAACCATCTTTAGATAGAGTTCATGCATTTGGAGGCGATTTTGACCCTCCGATTACAAATCGAAAGGAAGACTATGCCGGCCAGGCTCAACAAATCTCTGTTTTTCCTCTTATTAATTTCTATACCGTCGATTAGCGCCGACAACGAGCTTCTCAGAGCACATCGGCGCAAGCATGATGCGAAACTGGAAAGCTGGTCGTTTGCGGTACGGCTTCACAACCGCCGCGATACAATCCATGCCGTAGCATTCATGGTGTCCGGCAAACTGTTGTTCATGTCCGGCAACTATGTTTACAGCGGTGTCTACGACAACACAAACGGTACATATAAAAGCAAGGGGAAAGCCCTGCTTTTTGAATCGGTTCGTCACAACTACGAAAAGCTTGACCAGCGGTTTGGTTCCAACCGCATAGCCTTAGACCACTCGCAAAAAATCCTTAACATGAATGTAAAACTTCCCGAGGGTATTGTAAACATCTCCGCACCGCTTCAAAAAAATTCCATCTGGTTCAAAGATATATTTACCAAGGCTCGTTCACAAAGCAGGTTCAACTGGTATATTCAGCCGCTTACAGGCATATCCGCAACTTTGGAAGATAAAAAAGGAATATACCGGGGGGAAGGGTACTTTCAACATTTTTGGGGCAGGCCCGGGGCTCAGGAAGGAGACTGGATTGTCGCGCACCTTGAAGACGGTACCATGCTGATTGGAGCTCATTTTCATCCCGACCTGGCAAACACTCCCTGGCTTCCGGACGATTATATCTTAATCATCAAGCCCAACGGATCGAAGATACTCAAAAATTCCGTCTCACTTTTAGTAAACCAGACATGCCTTGGTAAGAAAGGCAGTTATCCTACTTCAATTATTATCAAGACAAACCAGGGAGATAAAATCACGTTCGATGCCTATAAAGTCAATCAGCTGTCAAAGATTGCAAATCGAGAAAAATGGAACGGTTTTGGAACCGTTAACGCGGTCATAGATGGAAAAGAAAGAAGAGGATGGGCGTATTACTCGCCTTATGCCCGCAAAGAGTAGAAGGGGGAACCTGTTATCAGATTCCCTGTCCGCCGGTTTTTTCCATGGCATTTACAAAATAGATAAGGTTCTCCAGCTCAAGTTCCAGATTGACATTGTTTATAACACATCCGTCGGGTGATTTAAGTTGAATAGGTGAAAAATTAAGCACGCCCTTAATACCCGCCGCGGTCATCTGTTCGAGTGTCATCTGAGCGGCAACATCGGGAACGGCAATTATTCCTATCTTGATGCCATGCTGACTTACGAAGTCGCCGATAACATCAAGATGCATAATCGGAACAGAATCACGTGTGCTCTGTTTGGCAGGGTCAATATCGAAGGCTGCTACAATTTTTATGCCTTCCTTTTCAAAATTCTTGTACTTTAAAAGGGCTGTTCCCAGATTACCGGCACCAACGAGAACAACTTTCTGCAACTCGTTCTTACCCAGAATGTCATTGAGCTTTTCAAGTAAGGCTTCAATCTGATATCCGCCTCTTTTATTTCCCTGTATACCGAAAAGCGAAAAATCCTTCCTCACCTGTGCGGATGTCACTCCAACCGCTTCCGCGAGATACTCCGAGAATATCTTTACAAAACCCAACGATTCGAAACGATATAAAGCATTTTTGTACCTCGAAAGTCGGGTAATTACTTTTTTGTTTTTCCTAACCACTAGTTCTCCCTTTCTATACAGAGACAGTTATACTCTCTGGAAACCACGAACCACTAAAAGATATTTTCCTCAAGCACCGTCACTATAAAGTCCACTATTCTTGTAAGTGTCAATGCCACCGCTTTTTCAATACATTAGTTTGATTTGTCGGCCTCACGAAGCGAGACCGACAAATCACGCGGTCAACTTACTTGTTGTATATTGGTCTTGCCGTATAGTGAGTATGAAGCAGCTGATGTGACTTCTTGCTCAACGGATCACCAAGATACTCCGCATACAAACTCATAACGTGAGGATTGTGATGAGAGCACCGCTTCTTGGCACTCAAATCATCCTTATAAAGCCCGTTTGCACGCAGTTTACGAATCTCGTCATTGACACCGTATGGTTGACCGCCGCCGCCTACGCAACCGCCGCGGCATGCCATCACCTCGATGAAATGAAACGGTATCTCTTCACCCTTTTGCTGAGCTTCGCGCACCTGGTTGAGAATCGTTTCCACATTCGCCATGCCGTGTGCAACGGCGATGCGGACCTCGGTTCCGGCCACATCGATTTTTCCGGTTTTAATACCGTCCAATCCACGGGTCTCGGTCACGCTCACATCCCCAAGTTCCTCTTTGGTTATCAGGTAATGTGCTGTTCTCAATGCAGCTTCCATCACACCACCGGTTGCTCCAAAAATAGTTGCCGCACCGGTGTAATCACCCAATATCGAATCGGCAGCCTCATCGGGCAGATTGGCAAAGTCCACACCTGTGGATTTTATCATCCGTGCCAGCTCCCGAGTGGTAATAGACACATCGATATCCTTGTAGCCGCTGCTGTACATATCTTCACAGCGTTGGATCTCGAATTTCTTCGCGGTACACGGCATAACCGATACCATAAAGATCTTTGAGGGATCGACTCCCAGCTTCTCTGCGTAATAGGTCTTGGACAGCGCCCCGACCATCGCATGCGGCGATTTAGCCGTAGAGAAATTGGGGATCAGATCGGGGAAGTACTTCTCCATATAATCCACCCAGGCCGGGCAGCAGCTGGTGATCAGAGGAAGTGATGTCGGCTCTTTGGTCACACGGTGAACAAACTCCGAGCCCTCTTCCATAATGGTAAGATCGGCACCGAAATTGGTGTCAAACACCGCCTTGAACCCAAGGCGTCTAAGAGCCGAATATGTCTTTCCGGTCAACAACGTGCCGGGTTCATATCCAAACTCCTCCCCGATGGCCACGCGCACGGCCGGAGCGATCTGTGCAACGGCATAGGTGTCGGGCTCCTGAAGCTTATCCCAAACCGTCTGACATTCACTCTTTTCGTAAATGGCTCCAACCGGGCAATGTGCCGAACACTGACCGCACTTGATACAGGGACTGTCGTTAAGATCGACATCCGCAGAAGGAGCGATTCGGGTGTTCTCACCGCGTCCCAAAAACTCAAGTGCCCAGACGTTTTGCATCTGCTGACACACTATCGCGCATCGTCCGCACATCACGCACTTCTCCGGGTTAAGCACAATAGAGGGAGTTGAAGTATCCTGAGGGAGATCGCGCAAACGCTTCTCGTAAGGGACTTCCCTGATTCCAAATTCCGAGGCCAACGACTGAAGCTCACAATTGCCGTTACGCGCACACTGCAAACAATCGTTAGGATGCGTGGAGAGGATCAACTCAATAACCGTCCGACGAACATTTACAATTTCCGGATCGTGGGTAATGATCTTCATACCCTCTTCGGCGGGTGTGGCACACGCGCGAATCATCTTCGGCGACCCTTCCATCTTTACAACACAAATACCGCAGGCTGCCCAGGGAACTAAATCCTTGTGATAGCAAAGTGTCGGAATTTTTACCTGAACCAGCTCGGCTGCTTGAAGAATAGTGGCACCCTCGTCTACCTGTACCGGAATGCCGTTTATTTCAAGATTGACTTTTGACATGCTTTTCTCCTTAATGGATGATACGCTGGTACCGTTTATTCTTTACCAACAGCATCGAATTTACAGACCTGGTAACATTCACCGCATTTGATACAGGCTTGCTGATCGATAACATGCGGCTGGCGTTTTTCTCCACTGATACAGTTTACCGGACAGCGTCGAGCACATAAACCGCAGCCGATACACTTATCCGCAAGGATTGTGTATCGAACAAGATCGGTACACTTTCCGGCGGGACATTTCTTGTCAATGATATGCGCCATGAACTCTTCCTCAAAATATTTGAGCACCGACAGAACCGGGTTTGGAGCAGTCTGACCCAATCCGCACAAGGAGGCTTTCTGCATGGCGTGACCGATATCGCGCATCTTCTTGATATCTTCCACCGATCCCTTCCCCTTTGTGATGCTGTCCATCAGGTTAAATAGAGATCTACCCCCGATGCGGCAAGGTGCACATTTCCCACAAGATTCATCAACGGTAAAGTCGAGGTAGAATTTGGCCACATCAACAATACAATCATCCTCATCCATGACGATCATTCCGCCGGAACCCATGATGGAGCCCAGCTTGGACAGTGAGTTATAATCAATTGGCGTGTCCAGGTATTCCGCCGTGATTACACCACCGGAAGGACCACCGGTCTGTACGGCTTTAAATGCCTTGCCGTCTTTTATTCCACCCCCAATATCGTAGATGATTTCGCGCAGAGTGGTACCCATGGGAACCTCGATGAGTCCGGAGTTGTTAATGGCACCGGTCAAGGCAAACACTTTCGTACCCTTTGAGTCTTCGGTGCCGATCTTGGAAAACCAGTCTCCTCCGCGAGATACAATCACCGGTATGTTGGCGTAAGTTTCCACATTGTTGATAACGGTAGGTTTACCCCACAGCCCCTTGGTTGCCGGAAACGGCGGGCGAGGAATGGGCATCCCTCGGTTACCTTCAATCGAGGTGAGAAGTGCGGTCTCTTCACCGCAAACAAAGGCACCGGCTCCAAGGCGTATTTCGATGTCAAAACTGAAATCGCTTCCCAGGATTTTTTCTCCTAAGAGACCGTACTCTTTTGCCTGCTTGATGGCAATCTCCAACCTTTCGATCGCCAGAGGATACTCCGCCCTTATGTAAATGTAGCCTTTCTGGGCACCAACCGTGTAACCGGCGATAGTCATGGCTTCCAGAACCGAATGAGGATCACCTTCGAGGGTAGAGCGGTCCATGTATGCTCCGGGATCTCCCTCATCGGCATTACATACGACATACTTTACTTCACTGGCAGCGTTTTTGGTAAACACCCATTTCTTCCAGGTAGGAAAACCTGCGCCGCCGCGTCCGCGCAAGCCGGACTTTTTCAACTCCTCTATCACCTGGTCGGGCGACAGATCAAAAAGCGACCTCTCCAAACCTTTATAGCCTTCACGAGCTATATATTCATCGATGTTTTCGGGGTTAATAAACCCGCAGTTGCGCAAAACAACGCGAAACTGCTTCTGATAAAAACCGATGTCCTCAATTTTGGTCAGTTTTTGGCTCTCGCTGTTGTTGTACAGCAGACGATTCACCTGCCTGCCCTTTATTATATGCTCGGCGATGATTTCCTTTACATCCTCAGGACTAACCTGCACATAAAAAGACTCGTCGGGAAGCACCTTGATGATTGGACCCTTTTCGCAGAATCCGAAACAACCGGTTTTAACCACCTGAGCCTCATTTTCCATTCCCTGGGCCTTAAGCTCGCGCAAAAGCCCCCGGTATATGTTGTCGGCCTTGTTCGACTCGCAGCCCGTGCCGCCACAAACAAGGATATAATTCTTAAAAGCCATACTTCCCCCTTATTCCTTGCCCATGATATCGGCAGCGGGCTTATCGTAAATGTGATCGCTTACCAGTGCCTTGTCTATTAGATGCATTTGCACGATTTTTCGGGCAGTTGCCCCATCCACTTTACCATATACCACATCGGGCATACCTTCCATACGAATCTCAACAGTCGGCTCCGAATAACAAAGACCCATGCATCCGGTCTGTTTGATGACCACATCCTCAAGCCCCTGTTTGTCGCATTCATCCAAAAACGCATCGAATGCCTCCTTTGCCCCGGCTGCGATCCCACACGTTCCCATTCCAATTATTACTTGTCTGCTTTTGTCGCTTTCACGACGGGAAAGCTCCTTTTGCTTTGTTTCCCTGAGCTTTCTCAGCTCCTCTAACGTCATCTTAGCCATGAAGTTTATCTCCCATGATAAGGTTTTCTTCCTGTGACTGAATGTACTGTTTTACCAAAGACAGCGCCTGAATATCATCCAGACTACCCAAAGCTTCCTTAAGCTGCGAACGACTGACAGAATAAGAAAGCTGCCCGTCAACTCGATTTATGATCACCTCCCTATCACCACAGCCGCTGATCATAGATGTTATGGTCTGGGTGAAATCTCCGAAGGGAGGGCAATCGACAGCATCCAGATCAAATGAGAACCGCACGGTTGTACCGCGATTTTCGGTTGATTGAATATCGAAACTTCCGCCGCTTTGTTCGGTTGCCTGAATAAGAAAAGGAATACCAAGCCCCATACGCCTGTGGGGATGTTTAACTCCGTCGGTGTAAAAAGGGTCACGTATCCTTTGAAGCTTTTGAGGATTCATTCCTTTGCCGTTGTCGGATATCGTAACACTGAGGCAAGATTTGACCTTTTCCATACTCACTTCGATACGAGTGGCACCCGCTTCACATGCGTTTTGAAAAATATCCGATACGAAATCACATATGGCGGCGTGCACGACTGATCAGTCCTTCTTGTTCCTGAACATCGCGATGATCTCCGGCAAACGATCCTTCTTGAGATTGCCGAAAACCTCCCCGTCAATAACCACCACCGGAGCAAGTCCGCAACATCCCACGCATCTGACAGCCTCGATAGAAAACTGCCCGTCCTCGGTTACCGCGTTTAGGCCCGTTCCCAGAATGCTCTCCAGTTCTTTTATTAGATCTTCCCCACCCTTGAGATAACAGGCGGTACCCATGCAAACCGAAATCTGATGTTTACCGGGTTTCTTGAGCTTGAACAGATGATAAAACGTAACCACTCCGTATACTTTGGCAAGCGGAACCTCCAGACGGCGAGCCACCTCAAAAGCCACCTCTCTTGGCACATATCCGAATTCTTTTTGCACCCGGTGTAAAACCATGATAAGATTTCCCGGCTTGTCTTTCCACTCTTCGATGAATTTAATTAGTTCATCAGACAGCGTAGTGGCAGACATGTTGGTCTCGAGCATAGATATCCTCCACTGATAAGATCCGCAAATACAAGTGCTTAGCGCAAACACTCAATTCTTGGAAAGGTTTGTTGGCGTTTATATCCGAACTGTTGTTATTACCCATTCCGGCGCAAAGCGCATCCGGCTCAGTTTATGTGATACGATACACATTAAAATGGACTTGTCCCTATTTTCGGGTGACTTTAATATACACATTAATGACACTGTCAATCCAGTTATTTTATTCCATCTAACTCAAAAATAACACGGCTCGGAAGTAATTGCGTGGTTTACTTGAAAATTATTGCACTTAAATGCACAATATTGCTTTTACGACGTTAAACGTACTTTTCCTTTTTTGCGCATTTTGGGAATATTATTTTAGTACCATAATCGAATTTCTTTTGACCGGAGAACAGTACGAGCAACCAGGAAAAAACGTTCACCAGCAATTCTTCAAGAAGGTATTATATGCTGATAACCGAGATAGCCTCTGCCCTGAAATGCACTCTTTTTCATGGCGGTTCAGGATATGAACAGTGCTCAATCACCCGTGTATGCGCATCGGATCTTATGAGCGACGTGCTGGCTGTGGAGGATGATCATCTGCTTCTGATCACCTCGCTTGCCTCGGATCAGGCATTGCGCACAGCGGATATTGTAGGCGCTAAAGCGGTACTTATCGTCAATAAGAAGCCTGTTCACCAGAAAATGATCGCCCTGGCAAAAGAGTTTGACATCCCGCTGCTGGGCACTCCTCTACCAAAATTCGAAGCATGCGTACAGCTTGGCAAACTGCTTAACCTGTGAGACCGTGATGAGGAAACTACCCATAAATCCTGACCAAAGCCCTCTTCTGGTTCTTGAGCTGATTTATAAACTCAAGATCAAGGATGTTATGACAACCGAGGTCGTGACTGCTCAAAGAAACGACACCATGCGCAGGGTTCAACAGCTGATGAAAGACAATCTGATCAGCGGAGTGCCGATTGTTGAGAAAGGAAGGCTTTTTGGCATAGTCAGTGTGGATGATATAATTATCGCCCTCGACAAGGGGCATATCGGTGACGGGGTCGACAAACATATGACCCGCACCGTTACTGTGCTGGAAGACGACATGCCGCTTTCTTTTGGAATCAATTACCTGGAAAAGTATAATTACGGTCGTTTCCCGGTTCTGAACAAAGACAAAGTCATGGTTGGAATTGTAACCAGCCGCGACATAATCGCCGGCCTTCTTTTCGAGATGAATCGCGAGGTGGATCTGTTGGAATCGAGGCAGGAAGCCGCCGGTGAAGTTAGTATCGACCATATATATAAAGAATACAAGATCAAGAAACTGGATTTTGAGAATGCGGGCAAAGCAAGTAACGAAATCAAGAAGATACTGAAGAGCAGGAATGTCGACTCAAAGACACTCAGACGTGTTGCCGTGGCCTCCTATGAGCTTGAAATCAATCAGGTCGTACACTCCGAGGGTGGTAAGATCATGTGCACAATAACCCCCGGACACGTGAGAATAGTTGCAAAGGACAGCGGCCCTGGGATTCAGAACGTTGAACAGGCTTTGCAGGAGGGTTATTCAACCGCAAACGAATGGATAAAGTCTCTGGGATTCGGAGCGGGCTTAGGTCTTCCAAACACACGCAGAGTCTCCGACGAATTCGATATCCGATCGGAACTGAACCTGGGTACCATAGTTACATCGAAGATAAATTTACCAAATATCAAGGAGGGGTCGCATGAAAACACATGATATTCAACATACTCTGGGCTATCGCCCCGTTTATGAGCCGTATAAAGATGTTGAAATTACCAATGCCTATACCTCCGATCTGCTCAGTGACGTTATGGCTAACGCCGGCGACAAAGGGGTATTGATAACCATTCAGGCTCATAAAAACACCGTAGCTGTTGCCGAGCTGACCGGACAATATGCGATAATTCTTTGTAATAACCGGGATATTCCCCGGGATATGATTGAGGCTGCCCGCGGGGAGGATATAGCTCTTTTCCAAACGCCGCACGACCAGTACACGGCCTCCTGGAAGATTCATTCATTGCTTACACAAGGGTAAGCATACTCTTATGCGCCTTAGAGCCGATTTTCATATTCATTCATGCCTCTCTCCGTGCGGGTCGCTTGAAATGTCTCCCAATGCGATTGTGAAGGAAGCAAAAACAAGGGGACTTGATGCGATTGCGTTGACCGATCATAATTGCGCACGCCACGCTTCCCTTTTCGCCGGGCTCTGTGAACGCAATAAGATGGCCTGGCTTGTAGGCATGGAGATTACCACGGTTGAAGAAGCACATGTGCTTGCACTTTTTGATTCAACCGAGGCTTGCATGATCATGGATCAAATCGTTTATGAACACCTTCCCGATATCCCAAACAGACCGGAAAAGTGGGGTGATCAGGTGGTTGTAAACGAAAGAGAGGAAATAGTGGAGGAGGTCGAAAAGTTCCTGGGAACAGCTACGGATCTTCCGCTTGATGAACTCATATCGATCATTCACCATTATGACGGCCTGGCGGTTCCGTCTCATGTTGACAAGCCGGTATTCAGCATAGTCTCTCAACTTGGTTTCATTCCTCCTCAATTTTACGATGCAATCGAGATCAGTTCTCATGGTAATTGGCAAAACTTATCGGAGCGCTTCGGAGATTATCCGTATATTACGGCATCCGATTCGCATTATCTGGAAACAATCGGACAGGTATACACCGAACTCGAGCTGCCCGACAGGCACCTGAATTGTGCGAATATAAAGAACTGTTTTTCAAGTAGAGCGTTTGAATTGAAGAAAAGAACCGGGGAGTAAGAAAGAAAAAAGTATCGGTCTATACGAGTTTTTACTGCTGAAGTAAAGGCTTCAATTTGACTCTAAAGTTACCGTAATGCATATTAGAGAAGTTCCTGCGGCAAGGATTTATATCTGATCTCAGGGAACGGTAAACCTTCCTTTTTTTTCCGTCGCTTGCTAACGGCAAAATTTTTACCGTATCCTTTCCCTGCCGCACCTTTAATTATCGATGATTCGTCAGGACCTTTACTATGGACCGTCGCCTTGGCTTTGTAGGCATAATTATAGAAGATCGGAAAAACAATGCCGCCCAGGTCAACTCACTGTTGAGCGCCTTTGGGGATCATATCATTGCCCGCACAGGTGTGCCTCAAAAGGATTGCGACCGCAGTGTTATAACCATTGTTATAGAGGCAACTACCGATGAACTGGGACGTCTTACCGGAAAACTGGGCTCCCTTCCCGGAGTCTCCGTCAAATCCGCTTTAAGCAAACAGAAAACAGGTGATAAGGCGGCATGAATCAAACCCGTGTAGAAAAAGACTTTCTGGGTGCTCGCAGCTTACCGATCGATGTCTTTTGGGGAATACATACGCTTCGGGCCGTTGAAAATTTCCCCAGCTCAGGAATATCGGTAGCTCCCGAGCTTATTCGCGCCTATGCCCATGTAAAGAAAGCCGCATGCCTTGCCAATTCTGAGCTTGGTTTTTTGCCTCTGGAAATCGCCCAAGCTGTTTTGAAGGCTTGCGACGAGATGAGTGAGGGTAAGCTGGACAACCAGTTTCCTTTAGATGCACTTCAGGGCGGAGCCGGAACATCAACCAACATGAATGTCAATGAAGTACTGGCAAACCGAGCGATATATCATGCCGGTAAGCCGGTGGGGCGATACGATTTGATCGACCCCATAGATCATATAAACCTGCACCAGTCAACCAATGATACATATCCTACCGCACTGAAGATTGCGGCGATCGAGGGGGTCAGGAAATTAAGCGATGCACTTGCCCGATTGCAGGGTGCCTTTCAACGAAAAGAAAAGGAATTTGCAGGCATTGTTACCATTGGTCGTACCGAACTCCAGGAGGCTGTTCCGATTACTCTGGGAGCGATCTTTTCAGCCTTTGCAGAGGCAATCAGCCGTGATCGGTGGCGTACTTTTAAGTGCGAAGAAAGGCTGCGTGTGGTTAATATCGGCGGTACCGCCGTGGGCACCGGCTTAACCGCCCCGCGCAGGTACATTTTTTTGGTTATAGAGAAGCTTCGTCAATTAACCGGCATGGGTTTAACAAGGGGTGAAAACGGGGTTGACCAGACAGCCAATGCCGACAGCCTGGTGGAGGTTTCGGGGATACTTGACGCCTGCGCCGTAAACCTTAAAAAAATTTCCAACGATCTACGCCTTTTGCATCTGTTTGAAGAGATAAGTTTATTACCCGTGCAGGCCGGCTCCTCTATCATGCCCGGCAAAATTAACCCCGTTATTGTCGAATCGGCAATAATGGCGGGGATGAAAATTTCAACCAACCACACCCTGATTTCCCAGGCGGTATCATCGGGCACCTTGCAGATATGCGAATTTTTGCCTCTATGCGCCCACGCGCTTTTGGAATCCATACGCATCCTGATTTCAACAGTTGAAGTTCTTAGACCCCATATCGAGAAGATAACGGCTAATGAGGACAACTGTAAAAGAAAGGCAGACAACAGCCCGATGCTTGTCACGGCATTCATTCCTGTAATCGGGTACCGTCGATCTCAGGAATTGCTCACCGAATATAAAAATACCCCAGGCACGTTGTCCTTTAGATCATTTCTTGAGCAGAAGCTTGGTTCCGATCTGGTTTGTAAACAATTGACACCCGAGAGCATAATGGCTCTGGGCCACAGAACAATTGGACACAGCGGCGATAGAAAGCAGAGCACCTAAATACCGGGGAAATAAAAAAAATGGAAAAAACACCCAAATCCATGCGCCTTCAAATCGGTCTTTTCGGCAGAACCAACGTAGGCAAAAGCAGCTTCCTCAATTTGATAGCGGGCCAGGACATTGCCATCACCTCTCCAATCCCCGGCACAACCACCGATGTGGTAGAAAAGGCCATGGAGCTTCTTCCGATAGGCCCGGTTTTGTTTCTGGACACCGCCGGCACGGACGACGTCTCGGAATTGTCTTCTCTGCGGCTGCACAAAACGGAAAAAGTTTTCGATCGAGCGGATGTTTTCGTACTTGTCATTGAGCCCGATAAGTGGCAGGAGTATGAGGAGACCATTGTTGCTCAGGCAGATAAACGCAAAACCCCGGTGGTTGTCGTTGTCAATAAGATTGATACGGCACCCTTGGGCGAGCAGGTTGCATGCAATATCCTTCGCGCCGCACGCAACTGTAAAGTAATCAGCGTTGACCATGATAATCGCGACAAATACGTTGACGATTTCAAAAACTGTCTTGTACAGTCTTTACCCGAAGAGTTGTTAAAGACGCCGGCGCTTGTTGGTGATCTTGTCCCCCCAGGTAGTCTGGCCGTGCTAATCGTACCCATAGATTTGCAGGCTCCAAAGGGCAGGCTTATTCTTCCTCAGGTACAAACTATAAGGGATGCGCTGGATAATGATGCCGCTGCACTTGTAGTCAAAGAGCGGGAATACGCTCACATGCTCACTCAATTGCGTACGCCCCCGGCAGTTGCGATCTGCGATTCTCAGGTGGTTATGAAGATGGTTGCCGACACTCCTTTGGATATTCCTTGCACCACCTTTTCCATTCTCTTCGCGCGATTCAAGGGAGATCTGATAGAAGAGGCACGGGGGGCGGCGGCTGTTGAGGGATTGAAGCCGGGGGATAAAGTCCTGATAGCGGAAGCCTGCAGTCATCATGCGGCCGAAGACGATATAGGACGAGTCAAAATCCCCAGGTGGCTGCGCCAGTATACGGGATGTGATCTTGACATCGATGTTGTCAGCGGGCGAGACTATCCCGACAATCTCGCAGACTACTCGGTGGTGATTCATTGCGGGGCCTGCATGCTGACCCGCAGAGAGATGATATTTCGTATTCACCATGCACGCGAGGCCGGCGTACCGGTAACCAACTACGGCATATGTATCAGTTTTTTACAGGGTGTCCTT
Source organism: uncultured Fibrobacterota bacterium (assembly GCA_964586285.1). GTDB lineage: Bacteria > Fibrobacterota > Chitinivibrionia > Chitinivibrionales > CAYFVL01 > CAZPHU01. The sequence goes on from CAZPHU010000016.1 coordinate 23,067, forward strand.
GACAGAGTGCTTACTCCTTTTCCCGCCGCTTTACAGGCGTATCGCGACGAAATGACACGTTTAACATCAGGGAGCAATATATGAGCTTATCCACAAAAGAATGGATTTCACAGCGAATCAAGCAGGAGCAGATAGATAAATATCTGGTCGACGGACAGGATTTTATCGATGAAGATCGTATCGAAAAACAACTGGCTCAAAATCGTGTTCCCGACGCCAAACGCGTTCGTGATATAATAGCCAAAGCGGAGGCAATCGAAAGCCTTTCCCCCGATGAAACTGCGGCTTTACTCCATGTGAATGACCCGGAGCTTGTCGAAGAGATGGAGCAGGCGGCGGGTCGGATCAAAAAGAAAGTATACGATAATCGAATCGTCACCTTCGCTCCGCTGTATCTGAGCAACCTATGCGTAAACAATTGCCTTTATTGCGGCCTTAGATGCGAAAACACTAACATGTCGCGCGACCTCATTGATTTGGACTCTCTTCGTAAAGAGGTCGAAGTACTGGCCGGAACCATTGGACATAAGCGTCTGATAGTTGTATACGGAGAACATCCCAAGTCCGATATAGACTTTATGGAACAGACCATACGCACGATTTACGATGTAAAAGTCCCTACAAAAAAGGGTTTCGGTCAAATTCGTCGTGTAAATGTCAATGCCGCTCCCCTTTCCATAGAAAACCTTCGACGACTTCACGATGTGGGTATCGGAACTTATCAGGTTTTTCAGGAGACATATCACAAGCAAACCTACGCCGCGGTTCATCCCCATGGCACGCTTAAGAGTAATTACCGATGGCGCCTGTACTGTATGCACCGGGCTCTTGAGGCTGGAATCGACGATGTAGGAGTAGGAGCACTCTTTGGACTATATGACTGGCGATTCGAAGTCATGGGATTGGTTAATCATGCCTTGGAGCTTGAACGGGCGACCGGCATAGGCCCCCACACAGTCTCCTTTCCACGCCTGGAGCCGGCGGATAACGCTCCTGTTGCAACACAGGCCAAATATTCGGTGGACGACAAAGATTTTCGTAAAGCAATTACAGTTATCCGCCTTGCAATTCCTTACACGGGTATGATTTTGACTGCCCGGGAAGACGCGCAAATGCGCAGGGATTTGCTTCCGCTTGGAATTACCCAAACCGATGCCTCAACCCGAATAGGGATTGGGGCATACAGTGATGCTGAGATGATCAATCAGGCGGGAAATAAGCAGCAGTTTATGCTGGGAGACACGCGCAGTTTGGACGAGGTTATCCGTGAGCTGGCTCAAATGGGCTATATTACAAGCTTTTGCACCGCCGGATACCGCTGTGGAAGAACGGGAGAGTGCATCATGGATCTTCTGCGAAGCGGACAGGAAGGGAAGTTTTGTAAATTAAACGCGGTACTTACATTTAGAGAATGGTTGGATGATTTTGCTGGTGATGAAACCAAAAAGGTCAGTGAGCCTGTTATAAAAAAAGAGATTGAAGAGATCAGGGAGCGCATGCCGAAGGTTTTCGACTCATTTATAAAACATTATCAGCGTACCGTCGGCGGTGAACGGGATCTTTACTTCTAGCCCATTTTTGGCCTGAACGAAGCGATTCTCTCACGCCGATTTGCTCAATGCCTTTTAGTAGAAGATTTTAAGCAATTGCGTGAAATACAGCAGAGGGTATTCCACGCAATTGCTTCACCCCTTTTGCCATCGGGGCATTGAGCAGCTCATCGACTCAGAACCGCTCAGTTCAGGTATGAGGAGGAAATGTATGTATGCGGAGCTGGAAAGCCGTTATTCGGTGAAAATTCTGCCGACTGCAATCATCGGCAAGCGGTGGGCATTCAAGGGAGATAGATCCGCGGCAAATGTCCCGCTTGCGGTATCTCATCGTATTCCCTTATCGGAGAATGAAGGTGTAATAGTATACGGCTGGGATACATTAGACGAAACTCAAAAATATCGACTGACCGCCGGTTTGAAAGCGAAATTTTGTGATAGCTAAAATTCTGGAAAAAGAATTTCTCGAAAAAAATGACATAGCAGGCCTCCTAACCGTCGAAACTGAGAAGGAAATGGAGCTGCTTCGCAGCAGTGCGGAGCAAATACTACTTGACTGTTGCGGCAGTGAGGTCTACTATCGGGGGCTGATAGAGTTTTCCAATCGCTGCGCCGGCGACTGCCTTTATTGCGGTATTCGGCGCAGCAACCTGGCCGTAAACCGTTACACACTTTCCCAGGAGGAGATAATAGCACAGGCGAAATGGTGTGCATCTCAGGGTTACGGTTCACTGGTTCTTCAGTCGGGTGAACGAACCGACTCTGAATTCATCGATTTTGTCGTTGAAATTGTTAAGGAGATTAAAAGGCTGACTCGAAGCGAGACTCTTCCCGAAGGACTTGGTATTACACTCTGTGTGGGCGAGCAGACGCGAGAGACATATAATCGTTTTTTTGATGCCGGAGCGCATCGATATCTGCTTCGGATCGAAACTTCCTCCCCGACTCTATTTGAAAAATGGCACCCTCCAAGGCAAAAACTGGAAAGCCGTATACGATGTCTGAGATACTTAAAAGAAATCGGTTACCAGGTGGGTACCGGGGTTATGATTGGGGTACCGGGACAAACGATTAACGATCTTGCGGGCGACATATGCTTTTTCCGGGAAATGGATATCGATATGATCGGGATGGGCCCGTTTATCGTGCACAAGCAAACTCCCTTTGCCTCATATCATGCCGAGGTTGAAAAAGCCCGAAAAAAAACCGTATCTCTTGCTTTACGCATGATTGCTGTAGCGCGTATAGTGCTCAAGGATGTAAATATTGCGGCGACAACGGCCCTGCAGGCACTCGATCCGATCGGAAGAGAAAAGGGGCTGACTTTTGGGGCAAATGTTATCATGCCTCAGTTAACTCCAACCGAAAAAAGAGGCGATTACCTTCTCTACGATGGAAAACCCTGCCTGGATGAAACTGCGGGGCAATGCAAAAACTGCCTTCAGGCTCGTTTAGTTTCTGTAAACAGAACAGTTGGTTACAACAAGTGGGGGGACAGCAGGCACTTTAAAAAGAAGTGAAAGGTCGACATTCAGTCTCTTGGTTTTTTGAATAAGTCATTTTCTATATCTATCAGCAATGAGATTACCAGCTTCCTGAAATCAACAAACGCGGAGTTTCTCACAAGCCCCTCACCCCCGGCTTTATCCTTTAGTTGGCTGTTATCATGTGAGGTAATTTCAACATAACCGAAAAAACGACCGGCTTCGAAAAAACTGTCGTCGGGATGAATTTCTCTTCTTCTGTTAATTTCGAACAAATCATTTTCGGGCAACCCATACGGCAAGATTCGGAAATTGTCCCGATAGATGTAGATACCGCCAAATCGCCTAACCTTTCTGTCAAGAGTTTCATACTTCAAGCCCCCTAAACCGCTTTGGGCAGAGTTATTCATAAGATAGCCCAGAGTTAGAGAAAACGGTCCGCAAGCTGTCTTGACGGTTGAATATTTTTTGCAGAAAGGTTTTTCCATGTTATAGAGCCTCAACACCCCTTCAAACGCGCCGTTTTCATCAAAACGACCGGAAACGAGTTGATCGGCATTCTGAAAATCGGAAGGACCAAAGAATATCTCATTTGAAATGAAATCTATCTTCCTTTCACCCTCATGAATCCAGAAATTGATGGAACATGGTGAAGATTCATACTTGAATAGATTGTACAAACCGCTCAGACGGCTTCTTATGAAATCCGCTATTTTGCTTGAATCTTCCTTTCTGGTTACCGATTCGGCAAGTTGCATTAATTCAGGGGCAGGATTTAAGGTGATGATTTTGGTTCCGTGATCTCTATGAATATCCGTCAAACCGGAAACAACCTCATTGGATATAAACGGAGGCAGTTTAAGATTTTGCGTATTATCGCGAATACGTCGGTTTAAATTCTCATAGTTTTCCCATCTGAGAGCTTTTGTGTCCAGATTTTTTAAGAAATAGTGTTTTAGTTCATCAAAGATGAGGTCGAATTCACGCTCGTTGTATACGGCTTTGATTGTCAGGTCAACATCACCGAGATTAAGATTTAGATTATCCCACACATCCCAGTCAAAGTAAAGAGATTCACAGGGATGCCCGATTCTTTTGGTCAGCATCAACATCTGCGATCCCAGATATGCCGCGGAAAGCTGACCAATACCCTTTGCCCCCAGGCATGTTCTCTTTTCTTTTCCGGACGCATTCGAATCTCTTTGTTCATTTGCCGGCAATTTTTTCGAAGTCGATCCTATTACAATCCACCTGTCCTCTATCTCTTCACGCGACATACCGATTCCGTCGTCAGAGACGATAAACACGGGCGAGGAAACCTTTGGGCATGTTCGGGTATATAAATGACAGCTTAAAGAATCCCCGTAGGCATCATACCCGTTTTTCCAAAGTTCTGTAACAGCTGTGGGAAGATCTACTATCAACTCTTTACTAAGCAATTGAATAGTACCAGCTTTTGCTCTGAAATTCGACATAGTAACTGACCGTCAGTACAAGATTCAAAAATCAAGGTTTTACGATAACTTAAAAAAGCAAAAAACAATCCCATGTTAAAATGATCCAGGTAGTCAATTGAAAATGCGCAAAATCATTTTAGTTGAATTTAACTGATAATAATCACTTTTGATCACATTGTCGGAATGTCTTTTGATATTACAGATGCATATATGAGGGATAGATAATTAGGGCCACCGATTGCCGGGAAGAACAACCTTATTGTGGTTTGGCTCTCATTCCATGCCGAACCACAGGCCTTAGATCAGAACGATTGCAATTGTTTCTATAAGGCTACAAAATTCCCATTATTGTCAGGTAGGTTTTAAAGTCTCTTTTTTCACAGCCCTTTCCATTAGCTGTTTTTCCTCCGGAGTGAAAGCCCCCTCCGCAAGCCTCAAGGCGTCCAGTATCTCCTCTTTGAGCGCCTCTATCTCTTCTAATGATAATGAATCGAGATTTTCAAACATATTAGCCCGCACTTTTCTCAATTAAAGAATCTTCTGGGTAATTCAAAATGTCTCACATACTTTATCGATTGCTCATCTTTTCATTCACTTTATCAATATAATCATTTGAAAATGCCCGGAAGAGTCGAATTGAGTTTTGCGTCAAACATAAGCACAGGCAAGTTAGCGCATAAAGAGATAGGCGATTTCGTTGGTTTGACCGCAATTGTTCTCACCAACAAACGTGCGAAAACCCTCACTGTCAGGCGAAGTGCGCTATGCCGGGCGCAGATTCAGTAGGAGATAAGGATGAGTGATCTACTCAGGCTCATCGTCCTCTCACACCACCGTACGTACGGTTCCGTATACGGCGGTTCGTGATTGATTACAGGCCATACAAAAAGGGCCGCGGCAAACAAATGCGGCGGCCCCATCTCATAAAGCTTTTTTATGGTTTATCTAAGAAAAAACTTCTTAGTCAGATTACCATTTCCACTTCTCAATACCGCGATGTAGGATCCGCCGGCAACTGCTGCTCCTGCAGAATTGGTGCGATCCCATACGGTACGTTCAGAGGCCTTAAGAGAACGTATCCTGATACCGTTTACCGCATAAATATCGATCGTACCGGTTGCGTTCTCGTTGAGGATGAAGTTCACATGATTGGCGAACTGCTGGGCTCTAAAAACGATTTTTTTGTTTGAACGTGCGACATTACTGTATCTGATTCCTACATCGGGCTCAGTATACAAACTGACATTATCCAAAGATACCAGTGCGGAAGACCCACCGAGGTAAAACTCCAGCTTGGCGCTTATGTCCCTGGGTGCCACAAAATTCCATGAGAAAGTGCTTGAGCTTGTAGGCAGCTCAAAAATAGTATCAACTATTGAGATGGAAGGATCATCGCTGTCAGAAAGTACAACCCGCATTGATCTCTGTCCCGCTGCGTGACAATCAAAGGATAGTTCGTAATCCTCCCCCTCCAGCATCGGCATACTGTTCTGGGAGAGAATTATATCGGCAGGCACATCGCCCGATTCATCGATACTGATTTTCATGACCTCGGCTCGGATTTCCGCGACGGCATCAGCATTGTTGTCCAGAATCAAAGGGCTCCACCCGGTCATGCCGTCGGAAAAATCACCGTTTGTTATCAGTTCACCCTTTTCGACCGGTTTGCCGAAGCTGTTGATTCCGAATTTTGAACTCTTTCCAAGCACCGAGTCCGCCTCGGCACACTTGATTCTTATAAAGCAGTCCTCGGAACTAACCTGAGGTACACTCCAGTCGCGCTCTCCGAAATTGGCAATCCCTTCGGCTACCGTTTCCCATTGTTCACCACTGTCGGATGAGAACTCAATAGTTATGCTTTGTACGGTTAAGTTGTTCCATTCGAGAACGGTTTCTTCACCGGCTTTAAGCGTCGTGTTGGGTGTAGGTTTAGTGATTATAAACTGTGAAGCATCGGTTTCTATAAGACTTACATTGTCGAAGAAAATGTCGGCCGAATCACTTGCACAGTTAAACTCAACCCGCACGTTTTCCCAGTCTTGCTCGGTGATGAAACTGGTGGTGAAAGTCTGCTTTTCGGTAGTAAGATTGATAGCGACTGTATCTCCACCGTAGACGGTGTAGGGACTTCCGTCCGGCCCCACATTGGCGTAAACGATTCTTGGTTGTGATGCATAGGCATCGAAAGAAAAAGTGTACATCTTGCCGCTCTCAAGCGATATTCCCGACTGATACAGCTTAACCATCCAGCTTTGAGGGTTTTCCAGACCGCCGATTGAATCGATTCTATACTCACCTTCCACTACCATTCCTCTTGCATGTCCGCTGGAGACATCCAGTTTCCACTCGTTGGCGCTTCCGATGAACTGACCGTTTTCGACCTTTTCACCAGCCTGAACCGATCCGGCTTCATAAATCAGGAATGCATCGGTTGTGTCCGATACGTCACCATCCGTGCTGCTTACGATAATCAGACAGTTATCCCCGGCGGCATCCGCGGGTATCAACCAGGTGAATTCCCTCTCATTGGAGGCGGCAGCCACTATCGTGGTCCAGTCGGCACCGTTATTATTTGAGAACTGGATCTTAACATCGGGAATGTCTCCGCTGTTGCTCCATTCAATCTTTCGTTCGTTTCCTGTTATCCATTCCGTACCGGCGTCTGGAGTATAAACATATATCATCTGGTCCGGATTAGTAACCAACGCCACACTATCCAAAAGTACTGTTGCCCCGGGCTCAACGTTACCGAAATTGAACTGAAGTTGAGCGTTCTCATCGGTAGCCTCTTCCATGAAGAAGGGAAGCGAAAAGGTACGAGACCTGTTATTAAGCTCAAATCTTCCAAGTTGGGGGTTGGAGTACACAGCACCGTCACTGCCGCGCACTTGCACTTCAACAACCGTAGGGCTATCCGTTCCGCTCGCGAAAAATTTCACCACATAGGCTTCATTCTGGGTCAGAGTGATTCCTTCTTGGATAAGCTGCGGATCGGTGACTTCGTTTCCCGGCTGTTCGATTTCGATAAAGGCCCGCTCTTCCCTAACCTCGATTGATGCGGTTGATCCATCTTCTCTGAGGTTCCAATTGCTGAGATTGTTTGAAAAATCTCCATTCTCGATCAGGTTTTCCTGAGCCGAGACCTTGAATACCAGCAATACTGCCAAACTCGTAAACAACAAATGTTTCATAAATCCTCCGGTGGACATGTAAAATACACGTATCATTATAAACGATAAACACAATTTAGTTATTTGCTGGACTGTGGGCAAAGATTTTTTTTCAACGGCATGGAATTATGTTGAAAAACGGAAAATTAAGGTGTATACTACACTTTAACCGACTGCTTTTCTAAAAAAAAATCGGCCCGTTTACTATTCCTCGCAAACTAAATCCGCCACACACAGACATCCTGCTACCATCCAAACCAGATGGGGACATTTGGATAAAATATAGGCTCAATTTCTGGGACAGTCCGGGATCAGCAATTCTGAAATAATATAATTAAGGGAATAGCCCGAAGTATCAAATATCCTGATTGTGAGCTGAGCCTGTGTTTCTCAGCAGTGACTTTTTAGTGTCACACTTCCAGATTCGGGTTCGTCGCCCGAATTTTGTCTGCCGTCTACGCCGGCGGATACTTTTCGAAAATAACTATCACTTCTCTTTATTTGGATGATTCCGGCCTTTCTTTTGCACTCTTAAAGTATTAATGCAGGTCATGAATTTGGATTTGCATGTCGACTTTCTCCCAGTCATTAACCCCGAAGGGGGGTAAACTCATGAAATGTAATATCCCAGCCGGCCGGTTTTCGGTATTTTTTACGGTTTTTCTATTCATAACAAGCATTTCCGGCCTTTCGAAAGAGAGGCAAGCTGACACTCTGGACCCCTGGAGTGTCAGCGAGGAGGAGCTGTTAAGGTACCTGAGAACCGAAGAGAGATTATACGATCAAAAAGAAAGAGCAAAGATGCAGGCGGAACAATACAGTCAGCAGCAGGGAATGTCGCTGCAGCGCTATTACGAAATCGCTCGAATGGTCAATGAAGAGCAGAATAGGTCCAACTATTCGGAAAAGGAGTTGCGTATAGCTGAGAAGATTTCGGCCAAGATTCAGGAAATCAACGATAAATTGCCCGAGCAGAGCAAAAACATAATGCACCAGGAGGACTTCACTCCCGAGCGATATGAGCAGCTTTCCCAGGCGATCGAAGATTCTGCGGAACTGCAGCGACGAATAGACAAGCTTGTCGAATTCTTTTCCCTGTAAGCCGGATAAAGAAAGGCAAATGAAAAAGCTAACCGATGGTAACAGAAGAGACTCGCGCCCTTTTCGGCATTAATCTTGCTTTTTTATACTACTAGCAAATGAAAGTAGGGCCTGATTTGAAAACACCCGTGAGGTGATCGTTTCATTCGCTCAAGAGTACTTGTTTCCAACTTAGGAGGAATCATGAAATCAAGAAAATCTACTATAAACCTTTCGGCATTCTTCTTCGGATCGATTCTTGTGATGTTTATGTGGGCAATGACAATAGCTCAGGCCCCACCGCAAACGCTTTCTGCCGATGAGGTCAGTGATGAGGATTTGCAGAGTTTTTTGAGTATCAACATGCGCATGCTCGATCTGCAGGAAAAAGCCATGCAGCAGGTTGAAAAGTTCATAGAGGAGCAAGGGATGACTCCGCAACGTTACGCTGAGATCGCCGCGGCGGAAAACAATCCTCAGGGAGAATCCGATGCTACTCAGGAGGAGCTTGCAACTGCTAAAAGGATCTCCGATGAGGTGCAGCAGATCAATCAGGAGCTGGAGAAGCAGGCCCAGCAGATTATAAAAGAGGAGGGGTTGACGACTGAAAAATACCAGGCGATAGGAACGGCTATCGAAAACTCTCCCGAACTGCAGAAAAAGCTTAACGAGATGATGCAAAAAGAGATTCAGTGAGAATGCCCCATGGAGGCACAATATCGTGCCTCCACCTTTTTCTTCTATAAGCTACAGCTACATGAGCAGGATTGGACACAGTCTTTGCAAGATCCTGTAAAGCAGGAAGTTAAATGACTTGAATTCTTTTAAAATGTCGGTGATTTTTTTCTGATTTAGTCCTTACCAGTATCCATTCTGTTTTCATCACGTTTTTGAGTTTGACCGGATATACGAATGTGCGAGAATGAGCATCCCCGGGCCGCAGAAATCGAGATGATATGACAGTCGCCCTACTACTCAGACGGCTCCAACACGGCGGTAATAAACGTTATAAGCATCGTCCACTCAAGGGCTTTGTGGCATATTTCTTGCATCATTCCCGGATAGGCCTTCTTCGAACTAACTTTTTAGTAAGAGTTTGCTATTCCCTTGTTTCCGGTCTTCTGAGAACATACGACCGGATGCATTTACCTTAGGAGTGCAGAGTGTTGATTTTTGAGGCAAGTAGACAAGAAGCAGAGTGCTAAGAAACTAGATCAGAGGGTGATAAATCGTGGCTTATGGAAGCGAGCAGATATGATAACAAGGAAGAAAAGAAGCTGTGCCCTATCCCCTTCAACAGCGATGGTTGCGGTTTTTCTAGTTATTTGCAACAGCGACCAACCTGATAAGGTTCGCTTGCCCGCGGGAATTTCTCCCGGACAGGCAACAGATTCACCGCAGCTTCGCCAAAGAATCTATGAGATGAATGAAACCGCTTGGGATACGGCGGCGATCGATCTGTTTTTCTCATTTTTGGAAGAATCCGATCGGCCCGCTCCGGATTCAACCCTACCAGACAGCCTCCTTGATAACTACAGGGCCGCGGTCGATTCCTTCCAGGCCATGTGGAGTAAAAAATATGATGAGCCCTTCGATGAAGTGCCGCTAAGATTAAACGACAGTATTCTGACTGTAGAGCAGGGAACGGTGATTAATCCCAAACTCATCTCAAGATGGCCGGTAGAGGCGGCTAGTCAGTCGGAAACTGCACGGTCTTATGCAAGCGATTTACCCCAGGATACCGGCGATCTGCCCCGAAAGGGTGATCGGGTTGCCATAGCCGTTCTCTCGGGAACCGCTACAATTCCCCTGGTGACGGCATCCGCCAAACATTCCGGAGACCGATGGTATATAGATATTCCCAATCGCTTAACTCCCCAGATGGTTGTATCGAACATGACAAAACAAATTACTGAGATGGGCACCATTTGGCAAGAATGGCCCGCCTATCCCTCCGAAACGATTCACCGCACCATTGTGCGTCTTTTTATGGCCCTGTACGGTGTCGATATTGTTCCCGAAAAAGATAAAAAAACTGACTCCTAGATCCAATGGGATAATAAGTCAGGATAAGATTGGGTTGAATAAATAACAAAGGAGATGTTTATGGCGCATAGCGGAATTTTCCCCCAAGTTATCACGTCTATCGGCATTGCGCTGAGAAATTTCTTTTTAGACAGACTGGTGGATATTACAAATTCCACCCATTTCAAGCCACGAATCGATGTTGTGGAAGAAGGCGATGTGTACCATCTAAAAGCGGATATGCCCGGAGTAGACAAACAAGATTTATCGGTTAAGATACAAAAAGATGTACTTTCGATTTCAGGTAAACGCAAGCTCAGCTTACATCGAAGCGAACACCTTGATCACAGCGAAAGGGAGTACGGCAAGTTCAGTCGTTCTCTGAAGCTTTCTCACCACGTTGATCCCACGCAGGTGACTGCTTATTTCCAAAACGGGATCCTTGATATAGCACTCAAAAAAAGCGAGCGAGAGGAAGTACAGGCATACACAGTCGATATATACTGACAAATAAGATGGAGACCCGATCTGTCGACGTCTCCATCTTCATCTAATGCATACCGTCCCTCAGACTCTGAATCTACTTTGACCGCCTCAATGGTTAGGATAATTCATGGATTAACTTACCGCCATTCTCTTTACTCGCGCGAGCGGTATTGTCATCAGGTGCTCATAACCGACACGGCCGTTACTCCCATCACCAAACTCTCTTTGCATCAGAGCTGATAGAGCATCTGCGTGTATTCTTCAGGCAGGTTGGTGAAAACATCCTCCATTTCCCCTTGACTTACCGCCTCCTGCAAAACCTGCATGACGGCATTGGTCTCTTCGACCGCACGGCCGTATTCCAGGCCCGTTCGCTGAGCCACATGGTCGTAAAACTCCTCAAGAGGATATGTGCCGAAATCGGATGCTCTGGATATTATCTGTCCCAGTTCTTTTGGCAACTGCTGAGCCACTTTCTTTGCCTCCACTCGCCCTATTCTTTCCCCAAGGGTATAAACAGTCGCCGAGAGAGCCCTTATCGCCTCTTCACTGGATTCGATATGTGCCTTCTGTTTCACTTCCAATACCATCTCTTCCAATCGCATATCGATCCTCCCTTCATAAGTAGCCTATTTAATAGAAAACCGCAAAACATGTACCAGAGGAATGGAACGTGTTTTGCTTAAGGTATCTGATCGCCGCCAATTTTCGAGGTATCCGCATGTCAACTCTTGTAAGAATCATTCCAATAGGAGCCGTCCGATCCATAAGTTTGGAGCGGATCGGCATACTGCTTGGTAAGAAGCTTGGCAAACCTGTCTCAATCGGACCGCCGATACAGGTGCCCGAAAAGGCCTTCGATGAAAAACGTGGCCAATATGTGGGACCAACCCTGATTTCTAGATTGATGAGACTGCACACAAAAATCGATGATGATGTTCTGGGGATCGTCGAGCTTGACTGCTATGCACCGGGACTGACATACGTGTTTGGGCAGGCATCGATGCGCACACATACGGGATTCATCTCTTTAACCAGATTGATGGAAAGCTTCTACGGGCGTTTGGATAATGAATCAATCTACATTGAACGCATTCTTACCGAATGTATTCACGAGCTGGGGCACATGTGGGGCCTGGGACATTGCGCTGATCCTCTGTGTGTAATGCATTTTTCGAATACACTAAGCGATACGGATTATAAACAATCTCGATTCTGTGAACAATGCCAGGGACGGCTTCATGATAACGATTGATGGAAGCTACAAATCGGGTTCGGGGACATTTGTTCGCGATATAGTTCCTTTGAGTATACTCTCCGGCGAACCGGTAAAAGTTGTCAATATACGCGCAAAACGTGACAGACCCGGCCTTCGCCCTCAGCACCTCAAGGCCATTCAGGCGGCATCCGGTATGTGTAAGGGGCGGCTTAGGGGTGATCAGGTCGGTTCCCGTGAGATAAGCTTTGCACCGGGAGAACAAATATCGGGCGGTAAGTATCACTGGGACATAGGTACGGCCGGATCGGCGAGCCTGCTTACGATGTGCGTACTGCCTTTGGCCCTGTATGCCGACAGGATATGTGAGTTTGACGTTGTGGGCGGATTGTTTCAGGACCATGCGCCGTCTGTTTTTCATCTTAAATACGTATTGTTTCCTTTACTTGCCCGGATGGGAATAGAAGCAGATCTTGAGATTATCCGTCCGGGATATGTTCCCCGCGGCCTTGGACATATACGTGTGAGGGTTACTCCTCTTAAGAGCCCTCCTCTTGCCCTTCAGCTCAAGGAGCAGGGATCTATTCGCTCCATAAAAGGAGTCGCACTCTCTTCCCATTTACGAGAAAGAAAAGTTTCCTCCCGGATGGCAAGCGCCTGCTCTAACGAGCTTTTCTCCAAAGGAAATTCTGCATCATTTGATATCAAACACGATACGCTCAGCCATCCGGCATTCAAAGAACCCTCGGTTCAACCGGGAGCGGCGCTGGCCATAAGGGCGAATACCTCAACCGGATGCATTATCGGGGCCGATATGGCCGGAGCGCGGGGCAGACCGGCCGAGTTCATAGGCCGCGAAACAGCCCGTCATCTTTTGGAAGATCTCTCCGGTGGAGCAACCGTCGACAGGTTTTGTGCCGATCAACTGATACCGTTTGCAGCACTGGCCTGTGGAGTGTCGGAATTTATCATCCCTTCTCTTACTGAACATGTTGACTCACGGTTGTGGCTTGTGAATACTATTTTGGGTACAACTTTTGAGCTTGAAGCCTCACGGTTAAAAATCAAAGGAAAAGCATATGAGCGACAGTAAGCATCACTATATTCACATCAGAGGAATATATGCTACCGCATTAAGCTGCCTGCTGTGCAAACGAAATTTTCGTATAACCCGCCCTTCCGATAATGTCCGTAGGCGACTGGAAGCGGCGGGACTGCCTTTTTATGATGATTCACCCGATATTTACATGAACGATCGTGAAGATCGGCAGGGTGTTCATGTAATCGGAGAATTCAGGAAAGTCATGGATACAGTCGTTGCGCTTCGTGATGCCTCGGCCGATATAGTTTGGTTCCCCTCATCCAAGTTCAATGATTACCAAGCAGAGGTTTTGTTTCCAGGATTTACTAAAAGGTATTTCGATCGGGTCCGCAGCACTTTAACTCCAACCATCAGGGGTCATCACCTGCTTCGTCTGGTTGATTCCGACCGTGTAGACGAGGTCGAAAAAGATCTTCACCAAAACTATTGCGTTTCGGCAGGAAAAGATCTTGAATATGAACTTATCTGGAAAAGGCTCGATTTAGGGACTCCGATTCGTCTTGAGCACATGAAACCTAACGGAAGATGTACCACACTTCGTCCGGGAGTAATCGATAGAATCGACAAAAAGGGAAAATCATTGATAGTTCGACGAACCGGTTTTGAGGAGCTGGGTGAATACGAGGGGCTTGAGGTTGCTCGTGAGAAGGGAGATTTTGATCTTGTGGAAATCAAGTCGGGTAGCTGGAGCTATGCTCATCATTATTACAGGAAAGATTTCAGCCCCAAAGGAATCTATATCAATGCAAATACTCCTCTTGAGTTGTATCCAGGCCTGATAAGGTATGTTGATCTGGAGCTTGATCTGGTCATTTGGCCGGATCAGACACGAAAGATAGTCGACAAAAGAGACCTCGATGAATCGACTCCGTTTCTAACTCCCCAGTTGAAGAGACGGACTTACCGAATACTTGAACACCGCAAGCGTATTGTTGAAACCGTAAACATTATCTGATAAACAGCTTGTACTGAAAATTCTATTGGTAATCCGATATACTTGGGTAATGCAGGTGGTCACTAGACGGCAATCACGGAGTATGTCCGTGATTGCCCGCTCCAAATGATGGAGAAACTCGACTAGACGTGTGCGATGAGGTACCAGGACGAGTTGAATCACAAAGGGAATTGTTTGATTCCGATATTTCGCCATTCTCAAGGTCGCAACAGGTATGCCAATAAGGGGTACGTTAAAGGATCGAAAGCCGGAGCCGCAATTTTCCCAACTGTCATATTGATTTATTCGCATATTTTTATTCGGCTGTTCTCACTTTCCGACCACACACGTTGGCATTTTGATTGCTTCGGTAATACTTACAAGTGGGTCTTTGTTTCTAAATCCTTGAATTTTTGTTTTTGCCTTTTTGCCGGTCTTTATCTTTGCGATTTGCCCAATCATGAATTCGAATACTATATTGATGATTATATTACCTAATGTAAAGGGTGGGTCATTTGGGTTTGGCGGAGGGTTTAAGAAAAAAATGCTTTGACCGCCCACAGGCAAATGCTCCCGTGAACAGCACGGGGCTTACATACCGAAGCTCAGAGTGTGCAAACCCAAGAATGCGAGGCAAAACGCGGCGTGGATTACCCGGGGCTTCCAGTAATATTTAGGTGAAAATCCACCGGCATAAATAAGGGGAAAATTTGGCAGAGCTTCTCCCCGGCCCGCTCCGACAACAGAATATCACGAAGCCTGAAGCATGGCGGGGGGTGGTAAACTGGATCAAAGTATTCGTGACGATATGAAAAAGGAAACTCCCAGAGAGGCTGCTGTGTCGGTGGTGATTTGTTTATCCGACGACCCGGAATATCTCGTCCTGAAACGGGCCCTTCATCCCGATGATCCCTGGTCGGGTCATTACGCCTTTCCCGGTGGTGGATACGAATCACACGATCGATCCATGCTCGATTGCGCTATTCGGGAAACCCAGGAGGAGTGTGGGCTGCGCCTTGAATTCGCTCAAATGGTCAAGGCGTTGCCGGTCAAAATGGCCGGCAACTATCTGGGTAAGCCGGTTTCGGTCTACCCGTTTGTTTTCCAAATACAGGAGAAACCGCGCCTTAAACTTCATCCCCCGGAAGTAGCCGGGTATGAATGGCTTTCACTGTCGTATCTACGGGATTGCAAGAATCACACAAGCAAGAACATGTCTCCACGCTTTCCGTCAAGGCAATTCCCGTGTATTATGGTGAAGCATGGGTATGTTTGGGGGTTTACCTATGAGCTTCTCATGCAGATTCTGGACACCGACTGTCATCTGAGCTGACCTGAGGCGCGGATTACGGTAAAACGGTAAATATAGAAAATGCAGGCTCTGTATTGCCGGACGTATTTATCATAAATCATATTAAGCAGATGCTTTTGCCCGCATATATCTTTATACTATAAGAGAAAAAAAAGTATAGATAGTTGCGATAAATTCAAAGTAAGGTCCATAAGTGCCTGCTTTAATACCGCTCAATAAGGAACTAAAAGTGAAAAAAACAAGATTACTCCTTCCGATATGCACGATATTTCTTCTTTCCTCCTGTCTTCTGGAAGAAATCACCAACATTGATAATAACCAATCGGAACTAACGAGCGAAGAGGTAATCAGCGGGCTCAAGACGGCTCTGTCGGTTGGAGTGGACACGGCTGCGTCGCGTTTGGGACGGACGGACGGTTATCTGATGAATAAAGCGGTGGAAATCGTTTTACCGCCGGATGTATCGCAAGCGCTTTCATTTGTTGAGGGTATACGGTCAAATATTAGTTGGATTTCGGCTGTTGATTCGTTTCTAAACCTCGGAGACAAACTTCATCTTACCATGAATCGCGCCGCTGAGGAGGCTGCCTCCTTATCCGCGCCGATTTTCAAAGACGCGATCACCTCCATGACCATAGCCGACGGATTTGGGATTCTAAACGGCCCCGATACGGCGGCCACAACATACCTTCGGGAAAAAACATATACCCCCCTCTCAGATGCCTACACCCCCTTAATCGATGATAAACTTTCCAGCGTAGGCGCCACCAGGGTGTGGAACCAAACGGCTCAAATTTATAATCAGCTTGCATCGGCATACAATAGTGCAAGAGCTTTAAACAGCGGTCTGGCCGATCTTCCGGTCAGCTCGCTTAACACCGATCTTGCCCAATATACCACCGAACATGCGCTGGACGGTCTTTTCTATATGGTGGGCGAAGAGGAGCAGCGTATCCGAGAGGATCCCGTCGCACGGGTTACGGACATTCTAAAGAAAGTATTCGGGTCGCTGGACTGATATCGAATTTCATTTTACCATATACAGCTTAGCCCGTTGAGGCTTCTAAGAAACGAATAATAGAAGCCCTTATCCGCCTCTTTAAACATGACTTCATTCAGTAGCCATTTTGGATATATCAGGAAAATTTGCCTTAATATTGTCTCACCGGCAACACAGCTTGACAACTTGCACAGTGAATTTATCGGCTTAGGTTGAGAGCCTCAAAACCGGTCTGGCCGTAAAGCCTTAAAAGAAGCGTCGATTGATTCCAGAGACTTTCGAATGGATCGAAAAAAACGGCTACAAGGTATCAGACGAGCCTCGGGAGTCTTATATCGACGGAATGTGGAATAAAGAGGAACCGGAAGAGTGGCTGACTGAAATACAAATCCCGGTCACCGATAACAGTGACTTGTTTACAGATGAGTGCGGCACCCATGGAGGTGCCGCACCTGATTTTTATAGACAAGTGTACTGACGCGTTTGCCTTTGTTGCTAGTGCCCAATTTTGGAAATATTCTTTATCTCCTGCGGGCAAGGGACTTTCTTATATACGACATCCGGATTATTGCCCATTTTAAACCATTCGATATACCATTCACAACCCCGCATCAGGTCGGCCTTATCTCCAAATGCCTGCTGACACATGTTGCGTATGCAGCCCGCGTTGTCTCCGCATGTTGCCCGAAATCCTCCATATTGTACACCTAGAGGCGCATTATTCCACTGACGTGAACAGCCGTTGAACTGACCGACACCACCTCCCGGAATAAGAAGGTCAAATGCATCGTATCCCCCGTCTCCGATGTTGATTACCTGGACAATCATTTGCTTACCACTAAGCTCTCCCTGAAAATCTAGCTGGAAACAGTCTCCACACTGAACACCATGGTTATTGAAGGCTGCCCATCCGTAAGACACTTTACTGCTGATTTCCAGCGGGGCATAATCCATACATTGAAAAGCCGGGCCTCCCTCACAGCTGCTTTTTGCATTCGGGTCATGCAGAGTGCTTCCGTCAATTTTGCACATCCTCATATTCGAATGCCAGCCGCAATGCGGCTTACAACAATCCCAGTATCGTGTGGTACTTGCCTGCTTTCCGTTTACAACAGGGGGAAGACCTTCATTGTTTGTGTTTTCGCTTTTCAGCACAATATCGGGTATGTTTGCCGTATAACTTTGAATACCAACTCGAGAAGTCCGGTAGCCATCTTTGCTAACCTCAAGGGTATCGACATGCTGCTGTTGGGCGGTGGATTGTTTTTTGAATGACTTTCCAGTCAACACCCCCGGCCCCGCAATAGAAAATGTCTGATCGTTCAGATTCATCACCCTGAAAACGGTTGTCCAGTTGTCGATTCGCAATCTGACAATATATGCGGCCGTTCCCAGGGCATCCGGCAGAATCTTACTTTTGGGAGTTTCCTTTCCTCCGATCTCTTTTAACACCCTGTTGATAATCTGCCCCTTGATGTCGAAAACTTCGATACGGACCTCTTTGCGTTTTTCGGGTAGGTTAAAAGAAAGTGTTCCGTTATGGAATGTGATCGAATTGGAAATCCGTTCGGAGGGAAAAACGTCCGTAATATTCATATTGATGAAATACTTGCCTTCCCAATCCGTTATGACCGATGAATCGGCCTTGATCAATCTTACCTTCGCCCCTTGAATTCCCCGGTCATTTTCATCAACAACTCGTCCGTTTAGTCCCTGCTGACTGTAACTTTGTGAAGAGCTTATGAAAAGAATCGCGGCGGCTAAACTTACGGCTTTCTTTACCATTTTTTTCCTTTCTCTTAATCAGGTTATTCCGGCTCTATTTGCATTCTCTTTTTAGTAAAGATTTCGAATATGGCGAGGAGTACATATATATAGTATGTAGAATGGTTTTTGAGGTTTGGAAATTCTCAGTTTTCTTTGAATTGAAAAAATTCAACGGAGTGGATTGCACTTTCACGAATATAGGAAAGTTCTTCCCAAAGACCAGTTATGATCACGAAACGGAAGCGACACCGACAGCTATAGTGATAACCAAAGAAGGGAAAAAAACGCAATACCCAGTCGATTTGACTGAATCAGGGAAGGCAGCGGGGCATTTCAATTCGATTTTTAGTTTACTTTCGGTAAGATATACCCCTTTGGCAATGCTGCGGATTCGTTTGTTTATACAGGAGACGGGCTGTATTGATAGTCCCGGAAGGTCTGTAACTCCAATATAAGATTTGTCACCCATAACCGATTGACTCATTATGGAGTTTTTTTCTATTCTCTCGCTGAGGTCTGCCGATGATTATGTTCGCCGCAGGATTCACATTCACAGCAGGTTTATCCGTCAATTCCCACTACTGACTCTCTGTTGACATAGTACCATGGTCCTGGATGATTCTGTCCCCATCCACTCTGAGAACAAGACCACTGCGCCGCATTCTTGTGCCTACCGGATCCTTTCCTGCCTCAGCGTGTCTAAACTCGATACGACTCTGTTGGTGCTCTCCCCCATTTCAGTCGTGTAATCCTGCCGATACTCCCGAAGCCCTGGATTCGTTTGGGATAATCCAGCACCAGATTACCAAATTCAACCCTGAGGATACCCTTAAAAGATGTGCCCTGGGCTTCGTTTATCGCCGCCTACTTAGCCAAAAGCAACATTCCGGAGTTCATGCGAATCGGTCCTACGATAACGGTTACCACGTAGAACCCTTTCGGCATACCGGCAGAATCGAAACGATATCGTTGGGTATTCCCATCATGCGCCTTTACTGTTGCAGTGTGAACGACACTCCCCTTCAGATCATAAATCTTTATAAGCGCATTTTCCTTCATGGAATGATTGAGAGTGATGCCGACCTGAGATCCTTTTTGACGAATGCGAATCTTTGAAGCAGCTGTTTTTCTTTCCGGTACGGAAACGTCAGATGACGCGGTCTCGTAAAGAGATACATTGTCAAGATATACGTTGGGCGTGTTCAGGCCGACATTGAATTCTATCCTCGAATCCTCATAGGTCGGCTCCTGCATGATGAAATCAAACCGGAAGGTCTGCTTCGATGTCGTGAGTTCGACTTCGGATGCTCCATCGGTGACAGTGGAGAGAAAGCTTGTCCAGGGCTCTTCGGGCATACCCACATTTACATTCAATTCCCGTTGCGCGGATGCATAGGCATCAAAAACCACACGGTAGGTCTTTCCGTTTTCCAGCGGAATCCCCGGCTGAACGACCTGAATATCATAATGTTCCTCCCCGGCGGAATCGACCGCCAGTTGGTACTGTTCATCGACGACACTGCCGCTGCCCTCGCCTCCCCAGTTGTTGAATGTCCAGAACTGGTCCCCCGAGCAAAAAGTACCGTTTCGAACAAGATTCTCAGTTCCATACTCCGTAAGGAAAACAGCCGTGATTGTTTTACGCCGGTTCATTGTAATTGTCAAAGGATTTTGATTTCCCGTCACATCTCCTACCCAGCCGTCAAAAACCCACCCTTCGGAAGGAGTGGCCGTCAAGGTTACCTCAGTGCCTTCTTCAAACCGTTGCAGCTCTGAGCTGCTTGCAACGCTTCCCATACCCTGCACATCGACGGAGAGCGCATATCCGGCGGATTCGAAGAAGCGGTACCAGTTTAATCGATACGGCTCACCCGCCCCTCTAAAAACAAGATAAAGGTCCTCGATACCGGAGCAGCCGGTAATGTCACACTCAAACGTTTCCCATTTGTCCCATCCGCCGGTGGCGGAAATCTCGCATGTTCCCACCAGGGTGCCGCTTGGACTCCCCAGCCGCAGTTCGACGGTTCCGCCGCCGGTCTCACTGGCCGCCCGCATTTCGCAGCTGGAAACCCCCTCGCCGAAATCAACGCCTTTGACTCGGATGTAATCCCCATCGTTGATATCCGTCACCATAACGCCTCCGTCACTGCATGCGGCGGTCTTTACTCCCGACTGCAGGTTTATCGTCTCCGCCTGAATCGTATCCAGGGGATTGAGATACTTTATCTGCTCAGGCCCCTCTGAGGTAACCGTCGTCTGATTCATGGTTCCGTCGCTGCTGTAGGAAAGCAGGTCGACACTGACGTTTCTGAAGTATGTTTCGCCGGACAATCTACGGTCATGATAAAATATGTACCAGTTATCCTGAAATTCTATTATTGACGCATGATTGTTGTTATATGTGTTGATATTGCGCCCGTCCAGTGAAGGATTGTCAAGCACGACTCCCTTATAATCGTATTCGGTCAAGGGGTTATCACTCATCAAATAATCGATTCTTGCCGACCCCTCGGAAAAATCGGTAGAGTAGGAGAAGTAGTATTTTCCGTCATGCTTGTGCACAAACGCGGCTTCGAATGAATTGCGTGCGGGAATGGTCACCGCACTGCCCGATACGGAAATCATATCCTCATTGAGCCTGATGCCCGCAAGGTTTTCACCATTATATTCACCGCCTCCCCCAAAATACAGATACGCCTGCCCGTCATCATCAATAAATACCGCAGGATCAAAAATCCAGGCAACTTTGTTGCTCACCCCGGGGGTGCTACTGGAGACCAGCGGACCTCCCAGCGGATCGGTAAACGGGCCTTGTGGACGGTCGGCAACAGCAACACCAATGTTACTTGCCCCATTAGGGAAATAAAGATAAACCTTGCCGTTGCGTGCAATAGCTGCCGGTGCGTAAGCCAGCCATGCCCAATCGGTATTTTCCCTTACATTGAAAACCTCCCCGTGATCGGTCCAATTCACCATGTCATCCGAAGACACTAGTGTGTAATCGTACATGCCATATCCATCGTTATTGGGATCATCATGAGAACAGTATACGTATACCCGCTCATTCCATACCATGGCATTTGGATCGGCCGTATACTTTTGACTGATAATCGGATTTTCTGCCGAAGCTGTCGTGGAGAATAGAAGGAATGACGACAAAAAAAGGAAAAATAGGGACTTGTCCATTTGCATTTTCCATCTCTATTTGTAGTTTTATGCATTAAAGTTTCAGCTTCGACACTTCTCCTTTGAAATTTGCATTCCAACGGAAGAGAAGAAAGCATGGTACTACATGACTATACATCTCATGGCTGTTTTGCATTTCTCTTTCCGACATACCGAGAAGTCGAGCCTCAGATATAGTTAATATAATACCAAGGCTCCGATCGCGCTTGATGCTGGTCAAAGGAAGTGTTGAAGCCTGGTTCAACGTTTTTGGTCTAAACCCCTGTCATCAGGGACATTCCAGCATGGCAAACATTCTAAGAATGACCTGTTCAAAGGTAATCATTAACCTTCGTTTGGGCAGGATGGGGCTGTTTTTCTATCGCAGGCGTGGTCCGATAATTAAATTGTCCGGATGCTGCGTGAGATAGACAAACCTTATCCACTCCGGTGTTCGTGCCACCGACTCTATGCGTATTTCATCCATCACACCTCTGAAACATTCCAGTTCACGCCCACCAAAAATAACAGGATATTCTTTATCCACATGTACACTCGGCGTAATGCTTTGTGAAGAGTCAACAGCCTCTCCATTGACATACAGTCGTATTATCTTGCCGTCGTAGGTACAGGCGATGTGAGACCACTCCTCCAGAGCCATAAAATTAGGTATAGAGTCGGGGGTATCCTGATAAATTCCGCGCCACATGCGGACATCGGTAAAATGCTCAGCCCGTATACCGTCCCATTTCGTGTCAAACCACAGAGTGTATGATGCTTCTTTTATGATAAACCGCCAGTTGGTATTAAGACCTCTGGAAGGCTTGACCCAGCAGCTCAGGGTGTAACTATCGCTCACGTTCAGCATCCCCGCCTCAATAGTATCGGTAGAGCCGTTGAATGAGAGTGCTTCTCCAATAACGCCGGCCGTTATGTTTTGACTGGTCATTGTACCGGAGCAGGTACCATGATACTCGTTAACGGTTCGATCCCGTATTGCATTTGCTCCCGCGGACGGGTTTTCGTTTAGATGCCACACGCCGGCAAATCCGTTCGCCGTATCAAATACAGTGGTGCCGTTGGAAAGGTTGTGCGCGGCAGGAGCACCCCATTGCATCATAATATGCGGGTCTGGATTTCCTCCCCAAATCTCATCGACCAGAATCCAGATCGCCGCCCGCTGCGAAACCGGATCCCACTGCTCTATCTCATGAGCAAGGGGTACTTTATTCATGCTAAAAAAGCGAATATCTCTGCCGGAATTATCTGCTTTATTAAAATCGAACGTCGATGAATCGAGGCGCACAAGCAAGGGAAAATTAGTAAGTGTAATCGCCTCAGATAATTGCGCTGCTTCTGTATCGATAGACAAATATCCCGTGTAGGTAAAATCAGGGCTCACTTGCAGAGAAACGGTATCTTTGGAGTTTGTCTTTACCTTTATGATTTCCCTGGATTCATCAGACTGATTCTCGGCAATGATCACCACATCAAAATACCCCTCAGGCAAGTCGTCGAACAAAAAAGTTCCGTCTTCGTTCACTCTTTTGATACGCTCCAGTCCTCTTATCCGGGCATAAAGAGGTGAATCACCGATTTTTGCCGAGTCGATCGAGCCGACCAGCGTCGCATAGGGACGAATCGAATCGGTGCCCAGGTCGGTGGTATCATTGCGGCGAACGGTACCGGTAAAGACAACAGATCCTTTTTTTAAACTATCCTCAGAAAAGTTTTGCACCTCGATACAGTATTCTCCCGGATTGATACCGGTAAACAAAAAGCGTCCCGAAGAATCGGTAAGACCATTTTTGATATCAACAATGCTTTCAGAAGTGCCTTGGGGAAGCTTACTCACATAATCGGCCGGTCGAAGCCGAACAACACTTCCCGCGATCGGCGTACCATCATTAAACCTTACACACGCAGAAACTCCGTTGGTTGTTTCGGATCCCCCACCACTACCGGCGATTCTCTCTCCCCCGGTACAGGACAGCAAAACAATAATAAAGGCAATGATTACACAGATAGCTTTATTCACCGGTCATCTCCCGGTGGCTTGGTAAGCGGAATGACCTGGATATTGATCTGAAATACAGTGTCGGGCTTGTAGTCATTTTCCAGAGATAGAATCGATTTTCGCAATTGACGAATTCTTTCGCGTATCTCCGGCAGATCTTTGGATGAAAGCGCTACGGTCACCGTGGAAATGTCGCGAAGCTCCTTAGGATGGATATCGAGTGACTGGGCCGAAAGCTTGATAGTTTCTTTCTGAAAATCATGAATGGCCGCAGACTGCCATCGCTGACCGCTGGTAATGAAATTGTCCGTCGGACAATAGATCCCATCTTCCCCACGCTCCACCAGTCCGATCATTATCAGCAGATCAATCGACTCCTTTGCCTGCGTTGCGGTAATAGGCGGCGTCAACACAGAGCCAAGGGCCTTGCAGTCTCCCTTAAACTCATAGATATGAAGCAGCGCATGAACAACACTATGATGCCATTTCTGGTAAAATGCGTACTGCCACTCCTCTAAAGACCTGCTTTCCGGCTCCTTGAGGGTCATAAGTCGCTCGAAATACAACTTGATATCGGAAGGCGTCTTGGCTTTGTTGTAGCTGACCAAAACCTCAAAATATTGTTTTTCGCGCTCCGAAAACTTGAAATACTTGCATACCGGCGCAATAGAGCGTTTTGCCAGGTGGTGCTTTCCCTGTATAACCTTCAGAAGAAATCCCGGATCGAGCTTCATTCGATTCCCCAGATACCTAAAGGACATAAAGGACTTCTCCCCCCGCTCCTGCTCGTAGTAATCGCGCAGAAATTTCTGGTAATCGAAGTATTCAAATATGCTCTTCATTTCAGTAATATAACATGAAAGCTCCACAAATCCGATCATATTTCACCAAAATCTGTTGAAGTAGTGTTCAACAGCTGTTAGTGGGAGAGGCTATGAATGTTGCCCAATCTAATGGTCATCACCCATAACCGAAGGATTGACAGCAGCCGCTTTAGTTCTTATACTACATATCATCAGCTCAACCTTTTAAAGGATAAAACATGAAAGACAGGCTCACAGGATGCTGCATACCATTCCTGCCGTTTTTGACCGCAATATCAATTATAACCGCAGCAGATGCTCAACCTGCGGGTGATTCGGATTTTTTGGAATCACTTTTTGATAATCGCGACGATATCGTTTTCTATGGAGGATTTGAAAAGGAGGGGGTCTGTTCGGACCAATGGGAATCATCCTGGGGAATCGCCTGGAGCCAAAGATGCGATCAGATTGAAACACTTACCGGCGAGGATGCTTTTATCGGGGACAAAACCATTCGGGTCCACTACCCGGCCGGAGAGTTCGGCCCCGCGGGCACAGGGGCACAGTTCCCGATTACTTTCGAGAGAATGACCCTGCCGGAGACGGGATTCGATTCTCTGTATCTGCGGTATTATCTGCAATTCGAAGAGGGGTTTGATTTCAGGCTGGGCGGGAAGCTTCCGGGCCTGATTGGTGGGGATGAGTCTTGGGGCGTTTCCGGCGGAAATCATCCGGACGGCACGAACGGCTGGACATTGCGGCTGATGTGGCGTGAAAACGGAATGGCCGTGGTCTATGCCTACCTTCCCCCCGGTGAATATCAGCAGGGATCATGGGGACTGGATATCGCCTTAAATAAACAATTTAAACCCGGAACATGGCATTGTATAGAACAATTTGTTTGCATAAACGATATTGGTCGGGAGAATGGAGCCCTTCGCGTTTGGTTTGACAATGAACTTGTCCTGGACCTCGATGATGTCGTTTACCGAACAGTGGAAAACAGCGCGGGAAAAGTAGGGGGCTGCTACTTCTCTACCTTTCATGGGGGAAGCGGCGCGCAGTGGGCACCGTTAACCGATTCCTACGCCAGGTTTGACGGCTTTACGATGGCCACATCACGCGTCGGACTGTTCGATTCGCCGGTCGATACTCGTCCTCCCGATGCTCCCGGCGGCATATCGGCAACCGCAACCACCGAAAATCGCATAGATCTGAGCTGGCAGCCTTCAAACGATCTCTCCGGTGTAAGCCACTATTGCGTATACGACGAGAATGATTCGCTGATAAGTGAGAGTAAAATACCCGCATTTGCGGTTCGCAATCTTACCCCCGAGACACATTACTGCTTTACTATAACGGCAACTGATTCGGCCGGTAATACAAGCGATAAAAGCTCACCGACCTGCGCAACCACATCGCCTCCCGGTCAAGCGGGCCAAATCGATTCGGTCACCCTTATCCCGGTTGCCGACTCTTACGTAAGAGGGGGAAGCGCGGGGCAAAACTACGGAAGTGAAACCGGGCTTGCGATAAAAACAGAATCATCCGCGGCAAACAATCGTCGCGCCTACCTGAAATTCGATCTGGGTCGGATAAGTGGAATTGTCGCCAATGCACAACTTTCCCTGCAGGTGACATCAACCTGGGGAGAGCAAATGCGGTGTGTGGCCGCGGACGTAGATGATGACAGCTGGGAAGAAAATGAAATCAATTATTCCAACTCTCCCCCATTCTCGGAGATGATTGATTCGGTGTGGGTAACCCAAACCGGTCCGATAATGCTGGATTTGACCGCCATTTCGGAGCAGGAGGCGCGTGGGGACGGTATTTTGTCGATTGCACTGCTTGAGTTGGCCGGTGTGGGCGGTTCGATCGGCAGCCGTGAATCTTCCAACCCCCCGAAGCTGGTGATCTATTATTATCCGGACATTACCGTATCCAACAAGCTTAGCCCTCATTCAACAAGCAAACGCAGTCGTTCTTTACCCAGGAGTTACAGACAAGATATTCCGGAAAGAGACAATATCGAAGTCAACAGCCCCTGCTATGATGCGCTTGGACGTTACATGAAGAGAATGAAAAGATGGAATTTTCATGTTGTCGAGTCTAAAAAGATGGATTAGCGGATCAGGGACGGACTAGCTTTAAACCCTTAAAAAAAATCTCTTAAGGGATTAAAGCTAGTCCGTCCCCGTTGTCCTAAACCGTCCCTTCACATAGTCTTTGGTGACTCCCTTGAACCGTCCCAGGTGCAGGAATTCATCGTTGAGGAATCGCTGTCCGCTCCACAGGTCAACTTCTCCGGTCTGGAAAAGAACATTGTTCAGATGCGCTTCCAGAGACCAAAGCATATCGTTGATATAGCCCAAAATCTGACGGTTACTTCCCTGCTCAAAGGTCATTTGGCGGTGCCCGTCGACTTCATTGATAATCATATCGTGGGGCACACCCATCGCAAGAAGCTCTGCTGCAAGCCCGTCCAGGAATCTGGTTAGCAGTGTCTTTTTTGGAGACAGCGCCAGCAGAATAGCCAGCAGAGTATCTTCGTTTGCAAATATCACATACCGCTTTCGTTGAAATGTAAGCAAATTGCCGGTCCAGGCGGTAAGTCTGGTGCTCTCCCGAGCCATTGAATTTTCCGGTAGGAAAAACTGTTGGACAAAATCGCTCCCCAGCTGTTTCTTTAGTTTCTGAGTCAGATGAAGTATCGGCATATACGATCTCCTTTTAATCTCTTAGCCATGCGCCAATCAGTGACAAGCTTCGACTCCTGAGCTGTTCCCATCTCAGCACCACCAAAATCATTCCCGCCGAGGTGATATTGCCCGCCCACAACCCGGCTGCACCAACCAGGCTTCCGGGCAACCCCACTGCCAGTGCGGCAAGTGATGCCACCACAGTCAGAGCCAGATACGATGATTCGCCGGCCAAAACTGCCGCGGGTTTTCTCCTGACGGCGGCATTGCCTTCGGCAAAAGAGCGAAGGGCCACAAAGAGCGGAAACGGAAAAAGTGCCAAAGCAGTCATACGCACGAAATTCATATTCTGCTCCGGAACGTTTTGCATCATTACATAATAAATCCGCGAGACAAACGGAAAGATAAACAGCAGCGGCAACGCCCCAAGAATTATTCCAGCAACAATCACGAAACGTTTGAGCTTTCGATTGGTTTGCACGTCACCGGCAAATGAGACGTAAAGCGCCTGGGCGCGTGATGCGCCAAAACCCATGGGACCGGCTATGGATGAGGTAACTGCATACACCGAAAGCATCACCTCGGGCCGAGGCGCACGGGCGATGAAAGCTGCCAAAACCCATTCGGACAGTCCAATGAGCAGCTTGCCGATAGAGAAAATAAAGGAAAAAGAGGTGATTTCGGTCCATTTGGGTATTGGTCCTTCATGCATCGGCAAATCCCGTCTGTACGGACGGGCAAACATATACAGGGTAGCAAGCTCCAGAACCACCGGAAAGGTCATGCAGATCACGGCCCAGAATGGTCCCACCAGGTTTGCCTTTACCATAATTGCCGCCAGAATAGCTGT
>CAZPHU010000017.1:0-49657 GCA_964586285.1 uncultured Fibrobacterota bacterium
GCAAATGCACCCCCTCCCAGCCTCCCCCTTGGTAAGGGGGAGGAGCTAACACTTAGATTAACAACGCTTTAAAGCCTTCTTCTTACCAAGGGGAAGGTTTGGAAGGGGTGCGTTTCTCAGGAGTCAAGCTAAATGCAACGGCATTGTATGGGGACGGGATGACCAGGGAGTGCAAAGACCCGCCCAAATCAGGCGATCCTCCCAGATAAGGCGTAAAATCGAGTTTAATTTTACTTATTCCTGGTTCTTTTTGCCCTAGCTCCTACCCAGCATTTATTGAGGACTCAATCAGGGCTTTTGCTTTTTCAAATTGCTCACGTATATCACGGAAGAGTCTGTCTATCGATTCGGCAGATTTTCCATTCACTGCATTTTCCAACCGTTGTGCCGAGAAACGGAGTGTATTGGCACCGATATTGGCGGCTGCTCCTTTTACCTGATGCGCGATGTAGGATATTTGTGAGTAATCGCATTGTTCAACCGACTCTCCAAGAGAGTTTATCAACGGTGGCATGTCTTTAAGCCAAACTTCCAAAATTGTTTTTACTCCCTCTTTATCACCCATCAATCTATTGTTCAAATCTTGTCTGTCAAAAACCACCGTTTGATTAAGCTTTTCTTCGAAACCACCATCATCCGCAACGGATTCTTCATCTATTGCTTCGTCCGATCTCTTTTTGATCAACCATTTTTCCAACGTTCTTAAAAGGATTTGCGGATCGACAGGTTTAGAGATATAATCATCCATACCCGCATCGATACACTTTTCACGATCACCCTTCAATGCATGAGCTGTCAAGGCGATTATCGCAACTTTGCTTCCCGACAGGCGAATGCGCCGAGCCGCTTCAAAACCGTCCATCTGCGGCATCTGCACATCCATAAATATCAAATCATACTCGATATCACGCAATGCGCTAAGCACCTCGGTTCCGTCTGCTACCGCATCGGCGTTTATGCCGAATTTTCTCAGAAGATTGATCATTACGATTTTGTTTGTATCACTGTCTTCGGCCAATAGAACTTTCACACCCTTAAAGTTGGCCTTCAAAGCATTTCGACGGTTTTTAACCGGAGCCGCCCATTTGGCCTTCTCGCCCGAAGAGGCGCGGCGGATCGTCTCCAACAACTCCTCCTGACGTATCGGCTTTGTCAGCCAGGCATAAAACTCTTTTGCCGTCAACTTTCGACTACTACCCTTGCTGCCCCAAAAGGACATCATCACTAACCGCGTGCTGGAAAAATCCGAATTCGCCCGAATGGCCCGTCCAAGCTGTTCACCGTCCATCTCCGGCATCTGCCTGTCTATCAACACCACCCCGTAAGGATCTCTTCCATCTAGCGCCTTTTTCATGAGGCTTAACGCAGTCGGCCCGTCGCCGGCCTCATCCGCGCGTACCCCCCACCATTTTAGTTGTGTGGAAAGAACCCGACGATTAGTCGCATTATCATCAACGATAAGCAGGCGAATATCTGAGAGGTCTGCCTCTGATTCGTTTGACCCGGCTTTCATATCCCGTCTTTTCAAACGAACTGTAAACCAGAATTCAGATCCTTTTTTCGGAACCGAATTCACCCCTATCTCCCCACCCATCTTACGAACCAGCCTGGCGGATATAGCCAGACCAAGTCCCGTTCCTCCATACAAACGGGTAGTGGAGGAGTCT
Source organism: uncultured Fibrobacterota bacterium (assembly GCA_964586285.1). Taxonomy (GTDB): domain Bacteria; phylum Fibrobacterota; class Chitinivibrionia; order Chitinivibrionales; family CAYFVL01; genus CAZPHU01. Next base: position 1,668 of record CAZPHU010000017.1, read on the forward strand.
ACCTGGCTAAATTTTTCGAATACCTTCTCCTGTTTATCCGCGGGAATACCAATTCCGGTGTCGGTGACAGAGAATCTAATGAATACCTCATCCTCTGTTTCCCAATCCGTATTGACCAGCACCGATATTTCACCCCGGTCGGTGAATTTGATCGCATTTCCCACCAGATTGGTTAATACCTGGCGAATCCTTGCCGCATCACCCTTGAGAAGGGACGGGACCCCTGGACAGGCCGCGCATATAAATTCCAGGTTTTTTTCACGGGCTTTGACCGCCATCATCTCAGAAAAATCATTCAAAACAGTCCTGAGATTGAAATCAAGAGTTTCCAGCTCGAGCCTCTGAGCCTCAATTTTGGAAAAATCAAGAATATCGTTGATCACCGCCAGAAGCATTTCACCGCTGTTTTTGGCAGTCAAAGCATATTGTTGCTGCTCCTGATCCAGCGGCGTATCCAGCAGTAGATTGATCATGCCAATTACACCGTTTAATGGGGTCCGAATCTCGTGGCTCATGTTTGCCAGAAATTCACTTTTGGCCTCATTGGCTATCCGAGCCTCGGTGGCAAGTTTGACGGAGTTGGCAATCTGCTTTGAGAGCATGGCGTTAGCCTTCTGAAGCTTCTCCTCGGCAAGTTTCTGGCCCGTAATATCCCGTGCGGCGGCGTAAATCAGGTTCCCAAGTGGACGCGCTCTCCAGGAAATGAATTTATAGTCTCCGTCATGACAGCGGTAACGGTTCACAAAATCGATGATCTCTTCACCGCTTTCAAGCCTGGCCACGGCATCGGCGGTTGATTGAACGTCGTCGGGATGAATAAACTCGAAAAATTTTCGACATACAAGCTCGGATGCTCTCAAGCCAAGGATGCTCTCCCAAGCCTCGTTCACTTTATGGAAATTACCGTCCATATCCGCGATGCAAAGAAGATCGGGATTGATAGCGAAGAACTGCTCCAGTTCATGCCTTTGACTGTATGGATCTTGGTAATTACTGTCTGTACTCATTTGGTAATCGCGGATGTCGGTGCGGGAAATTGTTCTTTAGACAGCATATCATTCCGGTAGAAGTTTGTCATCTACGGAATATTACCTGAGCAAATTAAAAAAATTAAGTGTTTAAACGGGCATTTGAGGATAAGGCGCCCCCGCCTTACCGCGATGTGTTAATAAATTGAGGCATTTCCCGGAAGCAGGGCTCTATTATACTGTCCTTAAACAGCTGTAAAGGCGGCAGCCGACCGCCGTCAACCAGACTATACTTATCATATTCTCTCTTTAATTCTGTTTTCATCCTCTGGGCATCGATTTTACCGCAGGCCGCATCGTTTGCGATTTGCCAGAAGGTTTTTATCATCGGGCCAAGTATAGATCTGATTTGAGGATCTGAGATGCTCGAATAGAACCGTTGTGATCGATATATCAGAGAAAGAAGAGAGTATAACGGAACGCCGCCGTAGATGTTGTCGCTCAGATGGGCCGATACTTCACAATCCAGATTGTACCATCCGCTGTCGGCACCGGTAGTCTCATCCCACTTGTGTTTTACTTCGTGTACGGCAATTTTCCTGATCAGTCTTTCGGTTATCAGATCGTCGGATTGACCGGTGAACTCTTTTTGCAGCAGCTTTACCGATATTTCGTCCGCTTTCACAGTGCCGAATCCGGTATCAAGATCTCCCCAAATCGCGGAAAAGCTTCTCTCCTGAGATACAAGCGGCTGTTTATTTCTTAACGAATAGGTAATATCATCGACGTAATCGAGCACCTCATCCATTGTAATAACAACATCTTTTTCGTTTGTGGTGGACAACCCAAGAAACGACATAGAAAGGCAAATGCTTACTTTACGCAGGAATACAACGTCGCCGATATTCTCTGTGCGTATTGGTATATGATAATCAAGTATTTCGTAACCTATACAGGTACGGTCGTGAGTAAAAAGCCTGTAATTGTATTCTGATAATACGGAGTTGAGGGAGTTTATATAACCTACATTCAGAGCATCTCCGGCCATGTATCTCTTAAAAGCGACGGCAAACTCCCGTAGTTGGTTTTGTTGCTCGTTTGGACTTCCAAACGTAAGTGCATAGGAGGCAAATATGCTGTCCTCCAGAGGGCCGTATATCGGATGTCCCTTGCTGACGTATGTCAGATAGGGAACCATAATATTGCGAAAAAAGAAATCCGGCTTTCGGGCATCGACCTCATCGAGGTTGGACTTTATCATCGCCGCGACCGCTTCGAACAAGACGGCTGGAGGATTGCGCAAAAGCATCCAGACCCCCTCATTTACAGCGCCTTCACTCACCCCGAAGGATTTTCCAAGCGATTTGATATAGTAGTGATTACCGATGCTCTCCCAGTCGGGCATGTCCTCGGCTTTTAAAGCAAAAGCCATGTAGATGGGATTCAGAGGAGAGGCAAGAAAGCGAATACTGTCCAGATCGGCATCTGAACCGGTGTAATCGGAAAGATAACGGTTGATCAGAAAGTAATGTACGCTTCTACGTTGACGGTGAGAAGAATGAACCTGTTGAAGGTCGGCACGAAGCTGTTCGTACATTTTGATAAACTGTGCTCTGAGCTTTTTTGGGATGCCGATGTTTTCGAGAAAATGTTCATTCAGCTTCGACGGCGCAATCAGCTCCCCCGTTTGATCGATACTCCAGGCAACCAGATGCGCCGCCTGCTCTTCGGGCCTGATTTGCGGACGTTCACCGCCGCTGCAAGACAACATCAAGGTACACACAAGCACAATGATAAAAACATTCCCGATTTGCATGAAACCTCTTTTTGTATATAATATTATTTTCGTCGGTTTAGACAGTATATTCTATTAAGCAATGTATCAGAAGATTGTTGCACTGCACTCTTCTTTCTGGATAGCATGTTTTCTTGCTGGAATTCTTCCCAGGCTATATAGATACCCTTACGTCCATATTGCTGTTATATCTTATGCATTTTTTCTTTCATCGGTTTAGAATAACTGCCCGACAATCCGTTTTCTTTTCTCAAAGCATTAACCGTCTTGTACAACTGCTCCTTGTATTCTTTTCCGGCACTCCCCTTCTTGTATAAATTTACAAGAGAATCGTAGACGCCCGGAAGCTGCTCTTTTATCGCATTAAAAAAAACTGTCCTGGTTTTTCCTCTTAAATATAAGGTACCGGTCAGCATGTAATGCACCCCTGCCTCACGGGCACGGGCGCATATCTTTGACAGATTATCATGGCTGTCGGTTACATACGGGATAATCGGCATTGTATGTAAGCCTACCGAGGCATTGGTCTTGCGAAACGTTTTAAGCATCTCAAAGCGTTTCTGGGACTCGGCACCGAATGGTTCAATTATTCTGCGGACACCTTCATCCATTGTAGTGATTGTGGAGGCGACATTGATGTAGGTGATTCTTGAAAGCTCATCGATCAGGTCGTAGTCCCGCAGAATCAAATCGGACTTTGTGGAGATGATAGCCGGCGTTTTATACTTTATCAAGAGCCTGAGGATATCGGGCATCAATCGGTAATGGTTTTCAGCCGGCTGATAACTGTCCGTTACACCGCCGATATTCACGATCTCCCTTTTCCATGACTTAGAGCTTAGTTCATTTTCAAGTTTCTCGACAATATTTGTTTTGACATAGATGGTATTGAAAAAGTCGCCGTCTTCATCGAGATATTTATGAGAATATATCGCATAACAATACAAACATTTGTGTTGACACCCACGATAAATATTGAGGTCCCATCCATATGGAATTCTTCGTTTCAATTTATTCAAAGCGGTTTGGCAGGATGTTTCTTTGTAATTTACCGGTTGGTTTCTCATATACTTCTACTCTCATCTAACGGAGTAAATAATTCAGCCATTCCTTTGGACATATGGATTTGGTTTTGATTGTCGACAAAAAGTATGTGCGTATCATTTAATCTTTCACACAATCTTGTTCCCTCCTCCCGGCCCAGAATAAACGCCGCTGTTGCCAAAGAATCGCTTAGAGTGGATGAGGTAGAAACGACGGTTACTCCCATTACACCCGAATCGGCGGGCCGTCCGGTTCTCGGATCTAGTATGTGATGATATCTTTGGGTGCGGTTATAGGTGTCTGTGTATTCGAAATATTTTTCATAGCCGCCCGATGTAACCACAGAACCGTTTCTGATCTTTACATATCCGATGAGTTTACCGCGAGGATCGAAAGGATTTTTCACACCGATCCTCCAGGGGGAGGAACTTGCGTTGGAAGCTAGAACCAGGACATTACCACCCAGATTTATTAATGCGCGGCGGATACCGTACCGGTAATAAATTTCCCGCGCTCTGTCGGCCGCAAATCCTTTTCCGATACCGCCCAGATCCATACTCTGACCTTTCCTTTGCAGAAAAAGCTGGTTATCGGGGCCGATTAAAAGGTTTTCCATGTTTACATATTCGCACGCTTTTTGGATCTCATCATCGGATGGAGGTAATTTTTTACGGCATGCTTGGCGCCACAGTCTGATCAAAGGCCCCGATGTAATATCATATACCTTATGAGACTGCAAACTCATCCGTTTCGCGGCTCTAATGACCTCAAGGGTATCCGCATCTGCCGATATCCTTCGTTTACCGGCCGCATCACGCAGATTGTCTACTATATTGCCGCATCGATACGGGCTCCAAAGAGAATCCAGCCTTTGAATTTCCTGAGATACCCTCCACGCCGCGGCCTGTGCATTGACTCCGTGCACTTGTTGGTATATTTCTGTTCCCATTGCGGCAAAGCGGCAGGTATATTCCGCCGCTTCTACTTTTGCCAAACGAAAAGGCCACACAGTTTTATTTTGCACCCTCGGCCAATGCATTTTCCACCGCCTTCTGGAAAGCCTTGGTGTCGATACTGGCGCCGGAAACGGCATCAATTTTGACCGACTGATTTTTGATTATTGCTTCCTGAGCACCCTCGACTATCATTTCCCGGCCGTCTACTTTATTAAGTGTCTTGATTGCGGTAATTTTATGATCCTTAACGGTAACCTCCACATCGTAAGTCCATCTTACCTTATGGAATTTACCCCTGTAAACGCCGTCGGGAACCCTGGAAAGATCTACGTCGTTGATAACCATTTTTTTGACATCCCCCAGCCCTATCGATCCGGCAATAAATCCTATTAATCCGAGAAGTAGTATAACACCGATAACAATCAAAACGATTTTCATGTCCAGGCTCCTTTGGCTAAATAAATGTGTCGATCAAAAGGATCAAATTCTTGTATATCAAGTATGAATTTGATCAGTACCAAAATATATCAAAACACTTCGATAGTAACGACTTCACTTTTGATTCCTGTATATGGGATCTGTGCCTGGAAAGTATGCTCGCCGGGAGAAAAATCCCACTTCTGCCGATACGGATAGGAGCTTATCGCGAACTCCCTGCCGTTTACGAGCCATACTACGTCGGAAACTCTGGGCTCCACCATGCAGTTAAGCATCAGTACATTGTATTCCTCGGGCATTTCCGGGTCGATGAAGAGCCGTGCTCCGTTTTGGGGATATGTAATCGTGATCTCGTAATCTCGAATTACTGGAGAACCGTCACATAATGGGCTGTATTGCTGCGGCGGCAGCGTGAGATTCTGCAGCTGAGCCCAGTCCTTGAAAATGCCGGGAAGAGCAATGAATCTTTTGGTAACGACATGTTCGTCAGGACAGTATGGAGAAGCTAAAAGATTGTTTCTTTTGTCAATAGCCAGCCATTTTTCTATGCGACTGTAGTTTGTGGGCTCAGTCCCCGGTTTCAGGTATACCGTGGTTGAAAAAGGTGAACGATCGTTGTTTAACTCACCAGTCAATGTATTAACTTTAAAAGGCTTGTAACCCTCGGGAGGCGCAAAACTGAGATTACTCAATCCCCCCTTACGCTCCGGGTGAAGATATCCGAAAATTTCCTGTACAACTGGTGCTGCTGCTGCAAACCCGTTAAGTTCTTTCATGGTTTGATTATCGTGCCGCCCTATCCATACTCCAACCAGCCATGTATCGCTCCAGCCGATTGTCCAGGCATCCCGATAGCCGCGTGATGTTCCGGTTTTTACTGCTACCGGATAGGCGTACTCAAGAAAGCTTCCCCGCGGAAAGCTTGGCAGCCGCGCCTGTGGATCGGAAAGTATACGCTGGATCTGAAGAGCAACATCACTATCGATTGTTTGAATAAAAGAGCTGTCCTTTTTTTCATATACCCATCGGGTAGTAACCTTTTTGCCCTCGTTTGCCAAAGACAGATAGGCATTGCATAGTTGGTGCAGGGAACAATACAGATTCCCCACCGCAAGCCCAAGCCCATAATAGTCGGAATTACCATCATCGGAAGTAAGCCCCAAATTGGCCAGGCGTTTATAGGTATGTTCCAGGCCCACGTCGCGAAGTACCTGAACGGCAGGAATATTTCGGCTGTTTGCAAGTGCAAACTTATACAATACCGGCCCCAGGAACCGGTCGTCGTAGTTGCGGGGAATAAAAGGCTTATCGCCGTCCCCAAAATACAAACCGATATCAGTCAGCAGGGTGGCGGGCGTATAGCCTTTCCATTCCATGCCGTAAGCGTAGATAAAAGGCTTTAGTATACTTCCGGTAGACCGCTTCTTATCGGCATAATCTATCTGTCCTCCGTTGACATCGTCAAAATAGTAATCCGATCCACTGTATGCAAAGATTTCTCCGGTTTCACGTTTAATAACCATTGCCGCGATATTTCCCGCGCCTTGCGCCCGAAGATTCTCCATGTGTTTGATCGAAATGTCGGTTACAACATCCTGCATGTCAATATCCAATGTTGTGCGCAGGGTAGGGTTATGAGGATCGAGAATAACCTCTTTTGGATTATCAGCCAGATGTTTTTCTATAGCGATTATCGGATGAAGCATATTGCTTTGACGCAGCTCCTTTGACGGAAGCTCAAGATCGCTCAGCTCACTCAGAGCATTAGCTTTTTGTTCCTCCGTTATCCACCCCAGTTGATATGCGTTATTTATTATATGACACGCTCTTTTTCTGGCTGCCCTGAATCCGTCCTCACGATACAGGTTCATTATTCCCGGGGCATTGGGAAGAGCCGTCAGCAGACCGACTTCAGCCCAGGAAAGATCTGCCAGGGGTTTTTTGAAATACCGCCGGGCGGCATAGTTTATCCCCGCAATTCGGTTTCCGTAAGGTGCGATCGTCAAATAGTGACGCAGTACCTTTTCCCGCCCATAAAAAAGAGTGAGCCAAACGGCAGTGAACGATTCCCGCATTTTCAAAAACGACGTCCGCCGCGTTCCGGCCCCCTGCATTCGCGCGACCTGCATCGCTATAGTAGAAGCACCTGAAAACCCTTTACGAGTAATGTAATTCTTTACTATTGCTCTGCCCAGTGAGAATAAATCCACTCCCGGGTGATTCTCAAACCGATGATCTTCCGCTGCTTTTAACAATAAAGGAATCTTTGGCGGCAGCGTATCGGGAAGAGGCCAGTATCCAAATGTGCCGTGCTTGTTTTCAATTGCACCAATAAAGGAGTGGTACCTGTCGACCAGGAGAAGGGAAGGTTTCTTGCTGAAAAGACCGACGGTAAAAAGGCTGGCCGTAAAGGCTGACAGAATAAAAAACAGAGGCAAGGATAGAACAAAAAGTATTCTACCCTTTTGAGTAAAAAAAACGACTCTTGTAAAGAGCTTGGTTTTTTTCTTCAAGTAAATAAATGATTGTCTAATAACTTGTTTCATATATCATTGGTGAGGTAGTGCCGAAATGGTGTGATTGCAGCCCTAAGCCCTAAGCCTTCAAAGGACAATTTAAGTTCAGCAAAGACATTCGCAGCAAAACGTGCAACCGATTAAACCGAGCTAACCGAGCTTACTGTTCCCCAACAACAACTATCTGCGTACCTGGTGAGTTTCCGCGGATTTCCTCCTCGTACATCATCTCAGCATATGCGGGCGGCTGGGAGAATGTGCCCTCGGTAGTTGCCCTGACCCTAAAATAGAAGTCGTAGTTGCCTTTTCTCATTGAATTGAAGTAGTACACGATCTTGTCGTCATAAAACGCCTGGTAGTTACCTTCATTTGTCGTCCTTCCCTCCGGTTCGGATTCGGAAGACGATGTTTTCAGTTCGGGATTCAGGTACTCAAATCCTGCCGCAAGAGGGATCACAACCGCAACGAAATGACGATTTTCAGGATTTGTAACCTGTATATGTTCCTCTATAATAGATCCGGCATCGATTCTAAAACTCTGCCCTGCCGAATCTATCCAGAATTTCTGACTCGGTCCTGCGGAATCGGGAAATATCAATCGTCTTTTTACGACAAAGCCCTGTTGAGCACTTGGCGCCTGGCTACCCAGTGCGGCAGGTAAGTATCTCTCGGAAAGCCTGACATACATTGAATCAAAAGACTCTCCCGGAGAAAGAGAAATTGTACCCGAATCCGTTGCGGTAAAATTGTGCGTAAGTACACCTTTACTCTCTTCATAATCAAGATACTCCCGGTTTGTCCCGTGAGACAGGAGAAGGGTGGCCGTTTTCCTGGAATCTTTTTTGGTAATCATTCGTTCCCGGAGTGCCAGGAGCGCGAGACTGTTGTTATGAGTATTGCCCCACCCTTCGTCTGAACCCAGGGTAATAAGCTCATCGGTAAGCATCTCGACTTTTCCGGGTGAAGAACTTCGTTTACTCAAGGCGCCAACCAGCCCCGCCAAATGCCCGATTTCGGACAAATGTACCTGCGCCCCAATACGATTACTTCCCGATTGCAACCCGGCGTATACCTCCTTGCCGTCTCTGAGTCTGAAAACCGTATGGCTCCACAGTTCTTCTTCCAAATCCTTAAGCACTCTATTGAGATTCTTGCCACTCTCGATTATCGCGGAATAGATTCGCGACTGACTCAATATATCGGTTTGCTCGGAGTGATAGGCAAGTTGTTTAAGATAGCTTCTGTCGACTCGACCTGCTTTCACCAGTGCATAAATTGCCGCGCATCTCTCATAGTATTTGTAACTACTGAGAAACCTGGAATAATCACTTCTAAGCGACCTCTCAAGTGCATCACACGCCCGTTTGAATGAGGAGCGTGGGAATGCATAAGAATTATTGGTGTTACTGCTTTTAACAACCGACATAAACTCAACGACATAAGCGGTAAGATAGACTCTTCCGGTATCGCCGGGCCAGTATGCAAATAACCCGTTGTCGTCCTGGCATTTCACAAGAAACTCAAGTGTTTCATTGACATACTGATTTAGCCTCGGGTCCGGCGGTTCGATTCCGACCTGACGCCAAACGTCCTGATAAGCAAGCGAAGGATAAGCTCGGCTGACCTTATGTTCGATAGATCCATGCGGATATTCCATAAGGTATCGCAGTCCGGCCAGCACTTTAAGCAGCGGCAGCTCATCATATACAAGCAACCGGCGCATAAGAGTATGGGGGCGAACCTCGGGCGTGGAGGGGAAAACGAAACTCGAATCGCGTTTGACAAGAGCAATAAACTCACGTTTAACCGGATGACGATCGGGTCTCAAAGGTATCTTCACGGAGAATGCATCACCTTTGTTGTCCCCTGCTTTTCGGACCGCCATCAGAAATGAAATCGAATCTCGCTTCAATCGAAGCTCTTCGTTGTATCCCGGACTTTCTACTTCCATGTCGATAAACAGCGGATGCGCCTTTTTCCCCGGGAAAGTAAACTGGTGCCATCGATCCGAATCCTGACCGGAGAGGATTTTGAGCCCGTCGGCTTCAAATGTAAAACGTCCCTTACCTCCCTCACCCTCGACGATTCGCGTGACTCCACCTGCTTTAAACCTGTCACCGATACGAACGAATCTGGGCAAAGCAGGCTGCACTATTACCGGCAACCGCAATGAAACGCGTGATTTGGCAAGACCGAAACGCTCGGCTCCTGATATCGCTACCGCTCGTATCGCGAATCGAGTCAGGTTGTCCGGAAGAGGAATCGCCAGTCTTTTCTTTCCCGTGTTGTCGATTAGAACATCAGGATTGTAATACGGGACGGTTTTGAAATTTTTGCGTACCGTTATGTTTATCGGCTCTTCCATGAGTTCATCATCTATCCCCTCACCGCCGCCTCCAGGTGACTCGAAATCACTTATCATACCTCTTGCCATATTTCTTGAATCCCGCATGCGAATGTGAGAAGACACTGATGGAATAAACGAAGGCAGAGGATCAAGGTTCATCTCTTCACCCAAAGCAAGAACAGCTTCATCCACAAGCCAGAATGTAACCTCCCCGGAAACAGGATTACCTTTCCAATCGGTAAGCGATACATCCACCAGCATCGTATCGCCGGGGATCTGTACCTTCTCGTGTTCCAGAGATATCGACACTCGATTGGCCGTCGGTTTAACCGTCAACCATGTGGTATTTGCATCTGTCTTGGGTTTGCCCACGTCCACAAAATGCCCCTCAGGCATCCTTTTGGCATCGACTACTCGCTTCCTCATAAGCAGAAACGATACGGGTATCCGGTTGATCATTTCAGCCGTGATGTCAAGGGTAAACGTCGCCTGCCCCTTGGAAACAGTTATCCATTCGTAATCGGGATTTCCATCGGGCATCTCTGTAACTGCTAGAGCCATCGCGCTTTGGTAAGGGCTTTTGAGGATGATTTGAGCACGGTCCCCGGGTACGTATGCGTCTTTATCGGTTACGGTTTCGAACACTTTCTGCTCCGATTTTTCCCATACAACCGGCTTGTCGCCCGCAAGAAACATATCTACCTGCAGTGTCTGAAGGCGGCCGAGTTTATCTTTGCTGCTCAAGTCGAGTATATATACTCCGGGTTCATGATTTTCAAAAACGACTTCCACCGGTTCTCTTGCGGTAGTAATTTCTCTTTCTTCAATAACAGTGACATTCTCTTTTGTAATATATTCGGGTTCGCTTCGAGCGAAATCGGTTTCCTGAAGGTAGTGGTGCCAAGTCATTTTTTTGAGAGTAACAGTTACTTTTTGTCCCGCAATCGCTTTTTCATTTACGTCTACCGCCGCCAACTGAGCTTTTATATCCGACCCATTCGTCACATATCTGTCGGTCTTCAAGGCAAGCACAAATGGCGGAAGTGCTACTATACTTCTTACGTCCGTAACCGTCTGTTCGTCAACATCAGTGACGGTTGCCTCGACCATGTATTTGGTTGGGTTTCCGCCAAGAGCCGCATCCGCCTGAATCGTAAGTTTGGCAGCTCCGTTTTCATCCGTACGATTTTCTTCATCCATACTGTGTCGATCGGAAGTACTCAGGCTATGACTGTACCTGCTGTCGGACGACAGACAGTAACCGTCCCAGCCGCTCAGATGCCAACTGTAAGGAAACGTTACGACTCTCCATTTCACCGGACAGTCAATGACTCTTCCTCCGGCGTAGTAAGATGCCGTCAACCCCATTGTAAATGGCTGGTCGTTGGGAACCTGATCGGGGCCGTGAAGTTTCACTTCGAATCTGGGGACCCGGTATGCTTCAATGGTAAACTCGGCACCGGCCAGAGTTTGTCTGTGGAATCTACTTCCTGGGGGATCGTAGGAAAGAGACACGCGATATCTACCGGTTGCAGGATTTTCTCTGGAAAAAACGTGATCGAATGTACCGAGATTGGATAGTCTAACCGGAAAATTCCAGCTGTTGTCCGGTCCGCTGACGGTGAGTGTTGCAGTATCGCCTTTGGGCAGATCATACTTTCCCTGAAAAATGGAACGTACGTAGCCCTTCAGGTAAACTTTTTCACCCGGACGATATATCGGCCGCTCGGGAAAAACAAACCCCTTCCATTCCCGATCTCTATCAAAGGAATACTTCTCGTTTGACAGCGTTTGAAGCCAGCCGCCGCGGTTCGAGACCCAATGATTGTTCACGAACAGTGGTGGAGTGTTGCTGCCGTTGATATCAAGAACAAGATAATCGTTGTCTTTGTTCACAATTATTCGCCTGGGCTGATAGTTTCCTTCTTTATAACGTAAGCTGTCCGGGATATAGAAAACTCCAGCCGGTGCGACACTCATCCCCTGTCTATCGGTTGCAGTCGAATAAAGAGTTTTAAACTTGTTTCCTGACGGTTTGTTTCTCATACCCTCGATTTTGACAGAGGCATTAGAGACAGGTTTCCCCGTTTGGTAGGAGGTAACGACGAAAAGAACTTCGTTTTTGCTCTGGACACTCGACAGGCATAAATCGGTGACCTGAGCTTTTACATAGCGCCTGTTTGTGCTTCCGTCCAGTTCGCGAAACCCGATAAGATAAGTGCCTGGTTTATCTTTTCCACCAACGGCTTGAAGCTTTGGCTTCAGATCAATAGTTTGATGAGTCAGTATGCCATCTTTTCGGGTATCAATTACAGATGAAAAGTGAGGACTGCCCAGCATTTGAATGTGGTGGGTAAGTTCGGAAGAGCCCACAGGACGAATAATATCCTTTTCCAAAGGCGGCTCCTCACCGGGACCTGGAGGCAGATCTCCTTCGTTAACGGAGACAGGCGACCCCGGAAACGGCCAGAATACTTTGTTGAGAGGATCGATTTTGTATATACGCAAATCAAATGCCTCTATGTTGGCTACTTGCATGGGCATATGTTGCGGACCGTGAGTTTCCATGATATTGAAGCTCTCGGACCATCGGATATACCTCTTGTCGGGATTACGAAAACAGTAAAAGCTTGAAGGACCGTCCATTATAAGTTTTCGATCCGAATGATCGCTTAGCGGTATAGGCTGTACGGTCACTTTGTAAAGGCGCTCAGGCTCCAGCCCAACCGTCGCGACTATTCTATTGCCCGATTGAGAGTAGTCAAAACTTTGCGGCGTGGGAGAAAATGTAAAGAGGCTCTTTGCCTGAGAGATACTAAGCGATTTCGGACGGGATGAAAATTCGAGTACTATTCTCCCCTGATTATCAATGGGCATCGCATTATCAACGCTATAGTGATTGCCCGAAGCTCCCACACTGAGAAGATTACCGTAGACGCCTAGCCGGGTAAGCCGAAAATCGGCTTTTGTTTCGAAGAAATAGGTCCGTTTACCCTCGCTGAAATCAGCAATATCCGAAAGAGTAACGATTGTACGTATTTTGTGCCCCAGAGCAAACGGATGAGGTAAAATAAAGGTATACGGAACGGAGCCGTTGGGTTTCTGCTCTCCGGCTTTAATGGAATAGTCTGCCGCGGTATAAAAAACACTCTGTGATCTGTCAATTCCCGGAAGAGGTGTTGATTCGAAACGAACCAGTTTCTTAAGTACCTCAATGTCCACCGGATATGCGAATTCAAGTGTGACCTCCCTAACCTTACCAAGGTCGCTTGAGCCGGATGAGGGCGAAATACTTGTCGGAGGAGTGAGAATAGTAGCAAGCTTTTTCTCCTCATCATCAGCTTTCACCGTGAAGCGGGAAACCGGAGGCCATGGAACGGTCGGTCTAAATTCCAACGTTTTTGCATCGACCCAGATATATTCGCCCGGATGAGAGGGTGAGATTTTCAAGTATTTCTCGCCATGATCCTCGGGACCGGCCTTGCCTTTATTTCTGTCGTCTGAAAAGAAAACCGTTACAGGATCATATTCACGTAAAAAACTCTGGGGAAGTATGGTAGTCCCTGATTTTTCAGGAGCATAACCTCTGTCGGCGGGAACGTATTCATACGGTTCCGAGAACCCTATTCTAATTATTGCAAGAGTAACTAACAGAACATGTGCATAACTACAAGTACGTGACACAAAAACTCCTTTTTGGCGACAAAAAGTCGGCAGAGGTGTGGATAGTCACTGATTTCTACTATCTGCCAAGCCTCTGTATTTTTCCCGACAACTGAATTCCAAACGAAAAAGCTTCACAGACTTTCGTCTTCTTTTTCAAGCTTCTTGAATTTCCTGATAACATTCTCCGGCGGGCCGTCCGGCGCGACATCCTGTCCCACTAGTTTTACCACGCATTCGGCGGGCTCCTGATTATCAGGAACATTCAACCAAAGGTAATAAGTCCCTTTGTCAAGTGAGAGAAACTGCTGCTGTCCTCGTGCGACAAGTATGAAATCATTTGTATATAATCGGGCCGATAAAACTTCTCTGTTTGTGGAAAGGCCTATTCCAATTTTACTCTTCTGCGGTAAAGTGAACCGAAGGATTTTGCTTTCGCCGGATGCCAATCTGATACGAGGTGGGTTTTTCTCGGTCAGCTCTTCAATAGGTTTATACGAAACAGTCATGGTTGAATTATCCAGTGGGAAGTCACCTATACTTCTCAAACCGAAATCATAAGTTCCTTTAGTAAGTGGTATGTCGGCCGCAAAACCATCCGTGCCCACGTAAGTTTGCAGTGCTTTGTTGTCTTTCATAAGTATGCCGACGCAGTTGCTTTCAGAAGAAATTTGAACATGAGTAGGCTCTTTGATCGGAAAAGAATACCAGTTAACCCCATTTTCCAGATCAATATCACGTGGGAAATGGATTTGCTGTTTTTTACCCCGGTCGAATATATTACCCCAACAGGTATTGAGGTCATTGTCTGGATAAACATTAGCTACCGTCCATCCGCCTCCATGGTCCAGATCAAGAAAACCCGCCGGAAGTTCGGGATCGACTGATGGAAGATCCTGCAATGCAAAAGGCTGGGAACAGGACATGGAAGGCACGTACATTCCATTGCCCGTCCACCAATCCGCTTTTTGGGCCGCTCCCGATACAAAAAATCTTTTGTCGATCAAATCGGCCATTTTGCCGCTAATCGAAATGCGTCTGATACCGGGTCGTGAGAAATTGTATTCAAAAGGAGAAACGCCGGGTACGATAACAGATTTAGCCCGGAATTGGTTTTGTTTTCCCTCGGCGGCAATACATTGTATATGAAAATACCCCTTATCTTCAAGATTCACACAATAAAGTGTACCACTGTTTTCACGAAAAACGTAGTTGTCAAATTGTTTGTCTGTTGCGAAAGTAGTCCGGGAGCCGTCAGGTCGCAACCATACAGCCATACCGCCCCGAGGTATGGTTAGTTTTACTGTTGCCGATGAAGATTCGTTGAAGTTGTATTGCCTTATCTCGGGCTTTTCGGGGATCCATTCGTGATTACCGAATGTCAGTTTTTCGACCTTTCGGATTTTCAGCTGTTTGGAATTAATTTCAACTACATTACCAGTTCCCGAACTCTTCACATCGGCATTCCACACCAGAAATTTGTGCGAGTCGTCTGGAAGTGCGGCGCAAATTGCTCGTCTCGATTGGGGGCGGGCGCCCGCCCATGCCCTGATACCACCGGGAAGAAAATCCCCCCTATTCTCACTGACTGTGCCAACCATGGGAATACCGCTTTTCATTGCCGCCTCAAAAACCGTGACCGACTTTCCGGAATTGGCTTTCGAAAAAGCACGCGGCCTATGAGTTATCGGGATTGCAAACGTGTTCTCCAGGTTAACGTTTTCGGCCTCAACCGAAAAACGCTTGTTTTCATGCCACTGAAGTTCTACGAAAAGCGTGCGGCTCAATGAGGAAATATAGTCCTGATAATCTTCCTTAAAACCGCTGTTCGGACTGGATGCGGTGCGAACGGCGGTAAAGAAGTCATCCGTTTTAAGCCGGTAATGATTCAATGAATCATCACGCATATCAACTCGTAACCAGGCGCTGGATAAAGTACCCGTTTTGGAAGGATCAGTTTTTATTCCCCTTTGCAGTTTACCGATAGTAACATCCTGAAACCGGGCGGTATTTATTGACAACACGACCTTCTCATTCAAATGATCTGCGGACCATATGCGCACCCTGTAAGATCCCGAATCCCCAACAGCGGCCGAAAGCGAAAGAGTGTCATCTTCTCTTTCGTTCAGAGCCCTGTAAGCGCCCGATCGATCCTTTATCTCGATAATTCCTCCGACTGTTGATCCTCCGTATACAGAAACATTGAGAACATCGGTTGAGCCGCTGATATCTATGGGGATTGTATGAATTTTTCCTGTCAGGTCAATTTCACGGGCCTGATTCAGCGGCCAGGAAGAGTGCGTCGTATCGGTAAGTGAGGTCATCACAATCTCGCTTAGTCCATGTGAAGTTCCTCTGTTTTCTACCGAAAGCGTATATAAGCCGGGGTCAAGGACTCTGCTGATTTTGAAATTCCAGTCATTTGTACCGTCGTCATTTGCCGCTACAAATTTTTTATCTTCTTTTGTATACAGCGCAGCGGCGACATCCCGCATACCCTGGCTGAAAAGTTCCACCACGGTCTTTTGTCCGACACTAACCACAAAATCTTTGCTCCGGTCTTGAGACTGCAAAGTGTAGGAAAGCCCCGGAATCAACATCGATGTCGTGACGCTTAGATGGTATTCCGCATGATTCCTCCTTTTTTGCGACATAATTTCGATCGTGTATTTCCCCATCGGTAGAAGTGTATCGGTTGTACCCTCCCAGCGCATGTTGAAAGACTGCCCAAAAAGTTTTGCTTCAAAGCCTGCACTACTCGAAAGCCTGCATTTTGCAGGTGCGCTGAGGTTAAGAATGTAACGGGCCGGTTCGCGTGTCTGTGCAGTGCTGTCTTCCATCCATACCGAACGTACGGGTTTGTTTACAAGCAGCTCGTGCGGTCCTTTTCCTTCATACTCTCTTGATTGTTGTGTTTCGGTAAGACGGGTAATCCTGAGAGTCTCCCTTTGCTTTGGAAGAGAAATCAATTTATACTCTCCGGGTAGAAGCTTGCGACTTATATCCGCTTTATCTCCAGGATTAATCAGGGGCCAGCCTTGCGCTTCATCAAAACGAGCCGGAAAGTACCCGCCCTGTCCTTGAGAAATAATATTGTATGAACCGGCTTGAGTTATTGGAACCCGGTATTCGATCCCGACTCCGGCAGGTACTTTATGGCGTTTCTCACGCGCGGAGGTTAGCGTCCCCCCGTCTATCAGTTCGTTTATTTTAAGCGACAGCCCAAGGCGACCCGTGCTTTGACCCAGAGTTTTTACGATGGTCTGATATCTGCCGGGAAGCATGTATGCTTGAATCAAAGCATTTCGCCCTACGCCATTTGCGCTTTCATGGTGAGTTTGGAGGACGAATCGATCTCTGAGAGTTAGAGACGTTTTTAGTCTCCCGGTTGTTTCAAAACGATAAATACCAGGCTTATCAACAGTAAATTCATAAACTTTTGTATCGTTTCTCACCATATCAAAATAGCTTGCTTTCCCGGGATTCAACTCTGGAAACAGCGGAATGGGATTATCCTTTCCGGTCGGAAAAGGATCGGGTTTGGCTGAAGGCAGGCGGCTTAAAGCAACTGTACGAGCCATCACACAAACCATCGAATCACCGGCAAGTGTGAGTGTATGATACCCCTCTTCTATTTTGGTCGGGGACTGCACCTGTTTCCCATTGATTTTAAAGCTATAGTGCTTTCCTTCCGAATCTGTCACCTGCAAATTTGCTGCTTCCGGCGCCGCGATTTTCACTTCGACCGGCTCCCCGGGCTGCAAATGAACGGGAAGTGCCTCCTCCAGATTCAGCGGCAAAGATCGAAGTACCAGTCCAACTATCTCCGATGACTGAGAATTCAGGAAAAGCCGGTAATTTTTGTAGTTGGACAGGTTAATGGATGGGATTTGAAGATTTGGCTTACCGTTAATAAGCTCGCCGGGTTTTGCCCCCATGATCTCTTTTACCATACCCACAAGAGAGGTTCTTTTAATTTCCAGCTCCGCAATACCTTTCTCAACAGGATCCAACTGGACCAGATAATACCCTCTTTCCAGATTAACGGACATTTTCTTTGACGATGTTTTCAGCCAGTCCTGAACCGAATCGAGGAAAAATCGACGTACCGATATTTCCATCTCTTTACCCCCGGGAGTAAATTCATACTTCCCGTCCTCATCAACCCAGAATATGAGAGACACCCTGTTTAGAAGATTAAAAGTGCGGTAAATTCTTCGCTCAGAATCAAGTGAATCCACGCTGCTCTTTATGACCTCATTACCATCGGTTTTACTTGCCAATCCGCCGGTCACTCCTATCTGATCCTGAGGGAAACCGGTGTGAACAGTGGAAATCCAGTAAAATCCGCTTTTGGGAACGGAAATGTAGGGATTGAAGCTTTCGAGGCTTTTGAGAGTAAACTGACGCCCGGGCTTACCCGTGACTCGAACTATAAAGTGGCCCGACCGGCCGTAGGATCGCACGCTGCATACAGGCTCTTTTGATCTGGCGTGGATGGAATCTTTCCTGCCGCTGCTCAATGTCGGTTGCGAACCGTCGTAATTGAATACCTGCAAAGTATAATTCTCTTTTTTATCCGGAGCGGTGAGGACAAAATTATCGGCAGCGGAGGAAACGATAAACTGACTGTAACCACACGGAGGGATTTTAAATGTACCCATACCGGTTGAGGGAAACCGGGGTACTTCCCAGCGAAAGTATACCGGATGTTTATCACTTTGTTCCGACCAGTCGACGACCTCTCCACCATACATTGTCAGAAGGTAGTATCCGGCCTCCAGCTTCTGGACGATACGGTATCCCTTGAGAGGGTTACCTTCGTAGGGTTCCGATGAAATGCCGACTCTTTTCAGGTCGACCCTCCAATGCCCGTTACGCCACAGTTGGACATCGGAAACATTACGTCCCAAAACCTCGAAAAAAATCGTCGATTCCTTTTCAAGATATATCCAGTAAGAGCGCTGCTGATGATCTTCAAGAGTCTCCCGGTAATCACGAAGAGGACTCAAATATTGGGGGTTTTCAGCATTCAACTCCATAAAAGGATACACCTTCAACAGCCCCGGAGCAGAACCCTCCTTGTGAGATTGAGTTACTACCTTATATTCGCCAAAATCAAAAAACGCATCAATACGTCCGTTTCGTTCACCGATGATTCCATCCTGATCCCTCAGACCGACTTTTCTATCGATAAGTTTGAGGGCAACTCCTTCGGGGCTTTGCGCCTCTATGGAATACTTTCCCCACTTGTCGACCGAAAAAACAAATTCACCCTGTCCGGTGGGCGGCAGGTTCTTTTGGTATATCGGATCCTGAGCGACCGAGGACTCAGCCATGAGTGTCAAAATCGAGAATAGAAAATATGAGACCAGTGAACGTAATTTCTGCATATAACAATCTTTGGAGCGGTTGAAGGGAATTAAAACAGTATAACTCAAGGACGACCTTAAAATAACTCTCTATCGCAAATTCGCGCAAAAAAACTCAGTAACGGAACCATAATTTGGGGTGTGATTAACGACATATACTAGAATGATACCCGATGCTTTTAAAATAACTGTTACATACCTGAAACACTTTGCATGTTATTTGCTCCTATGAAAAAGAGCCTCTTCATGAAACCACCCCTGACAGTATCATAACGAAAGAGAGTGGCATTATGTCTTTGGATACGGTGATTATCGAAGATGAAGAAGCCATTTCCATGGTGATTCAAGTGGTACTCTCTCATCGCGGCATTTCGACTATGAAGGCCCACACGGGAGGAGAGGGACTAAATATCATTAACCGGGAGCATCCCGCCGTTGTTTTGCTGGACGTGCGACTTCCGGATATGGACGGCTGGGATGTTTGCAGGCAATTAAAGCAAAGCGGTAATGGAACAACACCGGCGGTGGTTTTCCTCACCGCTGCGACTCAGGAGCAGGACAAACAAATGGCCCGTAAGGTTGGCGGCGATTACTTTATCCCCAAGCCGTTCGATATAGACAAACTAGTCACTGTGGTGAAGAATTTTCTGCATCGCTGAGAAATTTATTCGTTACCGATTACTGCATAAGGTCGGCTTCGCCTGTTGAGTGAATCAAAAGAACCGTTGGCAGGGAGGCCAAAAGGGTTGAAAACTGTTGATGGAAATTCGCGGCGTCTCCCAGTTCGGGTACGGCAAAACCCATGAATATCACGGTTGCATCCCTGGAGTGCATCTGAAGGATTTTATCAAACGACTCATCAGATACTATCACCTCCACCTGCGCATTGCCCATCCGGGCAGCCTCCATAATTGCCTTCAATGCATCATTTGCACGTTGGTTTAGACGCTGATCTCTTATTAACCGAAGGATACGGATTCGGCAACCCGACCATTCACTGTTCAAAGACATCAGGTATGCCAGTAAAACCATAAGTGATCCGTTTTCGCGACCACGCCACCAAATATCGATTCTGCGGTTTCTGGGTTTTCCAGCGGGAAGATCCGTGCCCTTAATAATCACCTGGCTCATTCCCAATGAATGAGCCGTTCTCATGGACCGAACAGAACTTTCGGCTCTCCGGATATCACCCGACCAACCACGAATGAGCAGATTCGGTTTTACGGGCTGAAGAGAGGTGCATTGAAGCAAATGGTGCAGCCCCATATCAAAATCAGGTGTCACCAAGACATCGGGAAAAGCGGTCAACTGATTCTTTTTGATGAACCTACGCAGCCTTTCCAACATTTCTCGGCGCTGTGTGATATTTTGTTCAAAATCTCCAATTATCATAGAATAAAGAGATACGATGCCTCTGCCGCTGCCTAACCAGCTTGCGTATTTAACCAGGGTTTCCCTGCTTTCTGGATTACCACTGAGTACGAGTGCTGTGGGCCGCCAGTTTTTTGCATGCGTGGGCATCCCCGAGAGCTTAATAAGATTATCCCGGACACGTGAATAGAAGAAACCTCTCCTGGCATCCCCAAAGGACGCCGATAAGATGAATTTACGAACATACACAAAGAGCAACGCTACTATCATGACGGCAACAAGTGCAAATAGGGCATTTATCAGAAACGCCGCGAAAATACACCCTATAGCTCCCAACAATGCAATGGACCAGTGAAAGAGTTTAAATCGAGGTCGAAAGGAAGGATTCGCACCAAAACTCTCCACAAACGCCGCCAAATTGGTGATGCCGTAAGTGCATAAAAAAAGCATTGTAATGATCGCTGCAATTGCATTAAGTGCCCCACCTGTACTTCCTTCACGCGCATAATAGATTACACCCACCGATATGATGAAAGTAACTATAAGCGCTCTTCGCGGCTCTCCATTTGCTGAAAGTTTGGAGAACGGTATCAGCGGTTTAAGAATATTGTCCTGTGCAAGAGCCTGAAGAATTCGAGGCGCCCCCAGAAACGAACCCAATCCACTGGAGAGTGTAGCGCAGATTACACCGGCCGTCACCATAAAGCCCATACCGAAAAGCGAAACATGCAGGAGACTTTCGTAGGGTTGGGCAATCAACTGTTCGCGCTCAACCGCCCCACCGACAAGAACTATTTGCGTGGCATACAATAATAATCCACAGATTACCGCCATGAGTGTTCCTATAGGAATTGAACGGGTTGGGTTTTTGAGATTACCCGACATGTTAACACCTGCCATTATGCCGGTCGCGGCAGGGAAATAGATAGCAAACATTCTCCAGAAACTATTACCGGAGGTATATTGTGGGGACATATTGGCAGCTAAAACAGATGAGTCAAACTGAAGTGCGGAACCTGCTAGAAAGGTCAGAATAGAAAGGCCTAAAACCCCCATGATTACAAATTGAGCCCTGATCGCCCAGTCCGCCCCTATATATGATATTAAAAATAAAAGAACGAGAACAATCAGGTTCACAACAGCAAACCAGGATCCTACATATGGAATGGGCGCGCTAAGTGTCTCCATCGATAAAAAGGGTACGCTTTTTGCCATAGCTTCCGTAAAACCAAGGATATAGAATGATACCGAAAGAGCCTGCGCCAGATATAACGCAAGACCGATCGCTCCGCCGAATTCGGGACCAAGAGATCGGGATATCAGAAAGTATGCTCCACCGCTCTTGACTTCCGTATTCGTGGCAATTGCCGAAATGGAGAAGCCGGTGAAAAGAGTAATCGTCTTGGAAAGAAGTAATATGGCCAAAGCTCCAAATATGCCGGCCTGTCCGGTAACGTATCCGGCACGCATGAACATGATTACACCAAGAATAGTCAGTATGGAAGGAGTAAAAACACCGCCAAACGTACTGAATTTTACCGGCGTACCTTCTTTACCCGAAACTGACGATTTATCTTGTTCTTGCAGCATCCGTTTTTGTCCTCTTACACATGAAAAGTCTGGTAATTACTCTGAATTTACCGGGATAAATAAGCCCAGGATAAAAAAAAATTGGAAGTCTTTCGATTAAATAATCGCCTCAAAAGAAGGCAAATATAAATATTTACCTTCGTTATTCATAATGGGAAGGCTCTCTGCAAAATCGGCAAAGGCACAGTTGGTGACAAACGGGCATGTATGATGGTAAAATTTAAAATGACTGTGATTACACCCATTTGGAGAAGGATACATCTTTTCTCCCGACGGCAGCATCGCTTGAAATAATTTTAGACCATATTATGTATTCATAATAATAAAAGGTATATGAAAGCAACAAGTTTTAACCGTCTGACGACATTTCAGGGTTGTAGAATTGAGAAGTAAACGCAAACCCAAAACATTGTCCCAGGAGAGACTGCAACATCCTTTCATGGATTTCCAACCTGTATTATGGAATCCTCGATGCGGAGACGATAATGATCCGGCCAACTGGATTTATTCAGTTAAGCGGGATCATGGTGTAAAAGGCACCTATCGTTTGCACAATCCTAAAGATGAGATAAATGATAACCGACGGTTTCTGGACAAAGTACTGGTTGCTTATCAGATCGGTCGCAAACGCTACGATGTTTTCACCATCCGTGATCTATTTGAAGTTTCCTACCCTTTTGAACCGCGTGCCGAGGGAAATATCATGGGAGATACCGCGGAGAGAATTTCCCGACGCATCACAAAATACTTTCTCAAGCATTTTTCGAAGATAGGACGCACGGGGGGAATATTTGACAGCAGCTTTAATCCCCAGGACCGTGATGATTTCATTGTCGCAAATACAGACCGTTTTGTCCTCAAGATAGATAAATACCCAAATCTTGTTATTCTGAAAAAAACCGGAAAAGGAAAATACGGCTATGAAAATATCAAGGAATTGGACGGGCTGTTTGACTATCGCTATGCCGACAGAAGGCATATACTGGTGCTCGAAAGCAAAATAGACAAAATTAATGTCGACTGCAACGATCTGATAACCAATCTTTTCGTACCGCTGAGGAAGTTCTTTCCGAACGCCGCGTTTAATTACATTCTTTTTTCGGACAAAGAATCTATATACATGCGCAAAGGATACCACAGCAGGCGCCAGCTTAAACATACTCCCTTGCAAATATTCAGAAGTTTGCACAGTGAGGGAATAGGTACGCTATTTTTCACCTTCAACGAATCCTCAAGCGATTTCATTCGTATCAAGGATCATCTTATCACCCAGTTCCGCTCTATTACCAGACTGGGTGTTACTCTGTTTGGTAAAATGGTCATTTCCGAAAACCAGATAATGCTTTTTGATGAAGGTGAAACGCCGCATTTAAAGCTTATCAAGGATCGTAAGTTCGGGATGTGGAAAGAGGTAAAGCTCACCCACAAAAGTCGCAATCAAGACAAACGTTAAACAGCTTTATGTTGTCTGCTGTTTAGAGATTCGGGCAAGAGGTTTGTTTTCGCAAAAGTCCAGGGTAATTGGTGGTAACGCTTATCGCGCCTAAATTACTGATTTCGCGATAATTGCTTTCATTATCCACATCCCAGACATGTAGTTGAAGGCCAGCATCTAACAACGGAGGAGCAATGAGACTCGTAACTAGTGTAGAAAAGTTTATATCTATTCCCTCGAATCCGGCCTTTTTTGTCCGATCGATAATCAGATCTATTAAGGAAGAGGTCCATTCGGCCGGTGTTAGTCTACTATCGATGAGCCAAAGAACAGAATTATTGGGATAGGACTTTCGATACGCCAGCATCGTTTTGTAATCGAAGCCAATAAATGTAATATGTTGCAGTAGGCGAGGGAAGCCGTTCAGTACAGAAGAAACCACCGGAAGAGTTTGAGCGTCGTCCTTTATCTCCACAAACACTTTTTTTCCCATTGGTACTTTTTTAAGTACGTCGGAAAGCAAGGGAACACGACAACTATTCCATTTGGGGCTTCTCCAACTACCAATATCAATATGAGATAGTTCACCATACGTAATATCGCGAACGAATCGCCGATCGCCTGCGGTTCTAAAAAGAGTAGGATCGTGCGATACAACCGCTTCCTGATCGGCACACAGACGTATATCAATCTCTATACCGTCGGCACCGTCACGCCAGGCACGATCGAAAGCTTCCATAGTATTTTCGGGCACATCACCACTGGCGCCGCGATGAGCGATAATTAAAGACAAATTTCAATCCTTTAGATACAATACGCCTAATGAATCAAAATAGGCTTGAATTTCGCCACGATAGCTTTCCGGAAAATTGCTTTGCATGGCACGATTACGAAGCCGATAGAACTGATCAATATCATCAAAGCCGGAGCGTTTATTCGATTCTATATTTCTGGTAGAGAATACCTCTTTGGAACTGGTTGACTCGCGTTTTTCCTTTCCCTCCCCCTGCTTATGCATGGAGAGTGTGCTTTGAAGCATTCTTACCAGAAAGTTTTCCTGCCTGTCCCTCAGCTCCCGGGAAGGATTCTCAAGCATTTTGGCAAGCCTGCGCGCTTCCTGCTCAAGCTCATTTAGCCTCTTGCCTGCATCGCCTCCGCTTTGTTTTCCGTATTCTTCGGCCAATTCCTTAAGCTGATCGGCAAGTTCCTGCTGTGCTTTTCGAGCCTGCCGGCGCGCCTGTTCCGAAGCCTGCTCCCCCTCACTTCCCTGTTGTTGACCGCCCATTCCCGACTCTTTACGCCCCCCCTGAAGCATCTGACGAAGCATCTCTCCGGTGGCGGAGTTGATGGCTGCCTGTTTGCCGGTCAACTGCCGCAAAGAAGGCATCAGACCGGATTGGCTTCCACCGGAACCACCACCCTGCATTTGCTGCTGCATGGCATCGGCACCGGCCATCAGCGTATTTGCCAGCGAATTCAATGCCCCGGCACTTTTTTGCATACTTGGAGATGATCGTCCGCTTTCCATTCCCTTAAGTGCATTCTCCATAGCCTCCTCCGCCTGTTGCATCCGGCGCAGAATCGGTTGTAACATCTGGGGAGGTGTCGCTCCAAGACTGTCGACCTTCTTCTCCATTCCTCTGAGAGCATCTTTCATTGCCTGCTGTTGAGCCGCCGTGAGTTGTCTTTGGGATCTACGTCCGGTACTTTTTTCGACACTGGACTGCCATTGTGACATATCCAGGGCATCTCCGGCCATGGAAATCAAACGATTACGATCCTCCATCATCTGTGCCGCCATCGCCGAACTCATCATGGAGCTAAGTTCTTGAGACATAGATTGTAAGGCTCCGCTCAAGGCAGCCATTGAAGACTTGTCCGGCATGGTGGATGATTGCATTTGCCTCTGCACCTTCGCCATCGCCCTATTTACCTCTTCCAACGAATTTACCCGACTGGACGAATCACTCATCTTGCTGATATCACTCAACAGATCATCGACATCCTTATTCAAGCTTTCCTGACGATTTCTTGCTAAAGAAGAGTCGGGCTGCTCCACCATGCGCAACTGCTCCTGCGAAAGCTGCTCAGATCGAGCGGAGAGTTTGGCCAATTCCATGTCTTTGCTAATCGTTTCCAAATACTGCAACGTGTTGTCAAGGTTCTCCTGTAATTCGGGAAGCATTTTGGACATCTTCTCAACCGTTTGTTGCAACTCTTTCCATGACACATCATCCTCAGGATCAGGCGACTGAAACAGCAAAGAATCGCCGTATTGTTCAACCAAATCCTTTACTGATTCTCGTACTTTTTCTATCTTTTCGGCAAGATCCTCTGTAAGTACCCCTTGTTCCTTCAGCTCCTCTATGGTTTGCCGCATGTCTTGTACAGCCTTATCCAAAGAATCAACCTGAGACTGCATACTTTTGCCAATATCTTCGACAATTTTTTTCTCTTCCCAGGACAGCTTTTCCTTGCCTTTTGCCGATTTAATCAGCTGCTCAAGTCTGTTTTGCACCTCTTCCTGATTTTTTTGAACACCACCCAAAGTCTGTTCCGTCTGAGATTCCCTTCGAGCGACCTGTCGGTGAATTTCACTGAAACTCGGCACACGAAACCAGAAGGTATCACTGGTAGCACTTTGTGGTTTCCACGGGCGATTGTCTGTTACATGCGCCCAATAATAGATTGTATCCCCCGGATAAAGAGTCAGCTCGGAAAGGTTCCACAAAACTTCCTTTTGTACAACTGTTTGGCGCCTGTTTTTGGTCAGAGTCTTGCGCCCCCTCTCTCCAGTACCACTTCGTTTCCAATTGAGTGACAATTCACCTATACCTATATCATCGACACACTCAACCCACACAGACTCAACCTGCGCCGGGGCTAACGCCTTGTCGGCTCCAGGCTTGATTATGCGTACATCCGGTTGTTGATCGGGTATAATTTCTATAGCATACCCCGGCAGAGAATCATTCGTTTGTCCCAGCGAATCTTTTAAAGAGAAAGTATAACTTCCATCTCTCCATAATTGCATTCTTCCTCTTGCCTTACCGCTGTCGATCGACAAATTCACACTGTCTCCCCAATCGAAATACAACCGAGCATCGGATAAACTATGGTGAGAGGAGATAGAAAAGTAAGCCTTTGTTCCGGCATATGTAGTAAACGCCCCCTGGCCTTCCTGCAGCTGAACTCGTTTCCGCCCCGTATACGAGGGAGGTTCCAGAGTTACACGAAGGGAAAATAATGAGGGTGGATCGATCACCGTCAATGTGTCGGTTTGAAGGCTGTTGCCGCCGAGAGAAAAGGAGTATTCATAACTGTTTCTAAGACTGTCGATTACAAAACTAAAAGCTCCTTTTGGATCGGGACGAAGCAAGTGGGTTCGTCGGTAGCCGGTCTCCAGGTCTTTTAGACTGAGAATGGCAGACGGGTATCTGGAAACCTCCGGTATACACAAAAATTCGACCCTGGATAAGGAAGGAAGCACCTTCGATCCGGGATATGTTTGCGCCTCTATCCCCTTGAACATGTGTAAAGGAATATCCCAGTAGGAGAGTAATGAAGGCTTACCGGCCGCAATCAGGAATAAACAAATAAGAGCTGATGCCCCTGACAGAAACAACCTCCGAAAATTGAAAAGCCCCGAAAGATTCCGTGGGTATAATTGGAGATTCTCGGCCGAATGGTGAATAGCTGATGATATCAGCTCCGGAGATCCGTCGTGCTTTTCCGTACACAACTCCAATCCAACCACCAGGTTCTGGTGAGATCGGCCGGTACGTTGCTCGAGAAGAGAGGCAACACTTTTTAGAGAAGGTTTTCCGAATACCGCTTTCTTAAGTATCGCTGCAAGGATAGAAATGAAAAGCGCAGCGATTACAAGATCGAATATTATGGGTAGAACAGTCCAGGGGAAAACACCAAAAGACAATGCGAGCACAATTGTAACAAGAGATGAAATCAAGACAAGTGCTGCGACATCATTCAATACCGATGCGGATATATACCGTCGGCGGTGATGAGCCAGGAATTTGATTATCTTTTGCTTATCCGATCGCATTACAGTTTCCGATGCTTATTTTTTTCGATTTTCGTTAATCCTTTTAGAGTCGGTCGAATAATCGCCTCTGTTTTTCTGTTTTTATAACCGGGTACATTTTACGTGTTAAATCTGCCGAAGACGATCCACATCCTTAGAACGTATTTCGCTGTATTCGTCAAAACGGGCTGAAAAACCACCCAATCACATTCACTCCCATCTTCAGAGCAAGATTATGGAGTTTTTCACTATTATCATGGACATGAATATCTTCCATGCCGTCGCCAATGTCGGTGCTGTATGTATAGAATACAACCATTCGTTTATCGAAAAAAACACCATATCCCTGCGCAGGCTCCCCGTCATGCTCGTGAATCTTTGGTAAATTGGGAAGTTTGTGTACGCTTGAGTATATCTTGTGCTTCGAGGGCAACTCGATTAAAGGATTTTCAGGAAACAGTTTTTTCATCTCTCTACGAAAAGACTTATCCAGGCCGTAATTGTCGTCTGCCCAAAGAAACCCTCCATTTATAAGATAGTTTCTTAATCTTACACGTTCTGCGTTACTCAAAGAAAAATTCCCATGTCCGGTCATATATAGAAAGGGATACCTGAACAGATCCTCATCCATTATTCGCACCTCCGCGACAGTATCGCAGACCGGAAGTGAAGTCTGTTGTCTTACAGCATCAGCCAGATTCGAAAGAGACGAAGGATTCGCGTACCAATCTCCCCCTCCCTCGTAATGAAGTCGAGCGATGGTCAATTCGCAGGGCTGAGCATTCGCAATAAGTGAACCGGATAAGCAGCATGAGCTTATCAAAATCACTAAAGACTTTTTAAACGAATTAAATTCATTGTTCCACATCTTGGGACAAACCTGATTTGAAGCTGGTAGAATTACTGGCAGGATCTTCTTGAACAGATGTTTAAACGGTTCTTTTCGCATATAGATACTCGTTTCAGTCCTGCCTAATTTATAGTTAAAATAGGAGATCCCCTAGTTACCGGTAATTATCGGCTTAGCTGCAATTTATTACGTGCACCGGTAAGCAGTGATTAAGATGAAGTTGTATATATTTACTTAATCTGAGCAATTTATGGCAAAAGAGTTGAAACCCCCTTGAAAACAGAGGTTTGAAGCAACCTCGGGAATACCATCTGAGGTATTCCAGAGATGCTGAAATTCTCCCGTCCCTGGGAGTAGTACAAAAATCACAGCGATATTTTATAATTGGCTGTTAACAAAAGGGCTTGCGGAAAACGATTGCAAAGTTTGTCCACAAGCCCAGATTAGTTGCCGGCGAAAACGACACGGTTATTTAATCGGCCATTTCTTATTCCAGAGTACCAGAATCGGACTGGCGACGAATATGGACGAATATGTTCCCACAATAACACCCGCTATAAGAGCACCCGCAAAGTTTTTCAGCACGTCTCCACTGGTAAAGAAGAATGCAAAAATCGTAACAACTACAAAGAAAGTTGTTAGTGACGTAATCACCGTTCTACTCAAGCACTGGTTGATACTCACATTAACGACATCTTCAAAGTTTTTCTTTGAGCGCCCACCCGCGGCCATGTTTTCTCTAATCCGGTCAAACACCACGATGGTGTCGTTTAGCGAGTATCCCACAATCGTAAGAAGTGCCGCCACGATGGGGAGGGATATTTCCGCGTTAGTGAGAGAAAACACTCCGATTGTTATCACCACATCATGGAAAAGCGCAACGATTGCAGCAATTCCGAAAGGAAGGTGAAACCGTATGGCGATATATATAACGATTGCAATCAGCGAGAACAGTATCGCCAGTAGCGCCTTCTGCTGCAATTCTCCTCCGATTCGTGGACCAACCTTCTCCTCACGGCGTAGACTAAAAGGGTTCTCCCCATAGTTTTCAGCCAGAGCATCCTTTATTTCGTCTCCCACCATTGTGCCTTCCGCCTGGCGTTTGACCGTTATCTGGATTTCGTGGTCCTCGCCGGCACCTATTGTCTTAACCTCGGGTGTTCCAAACCCAAGACCGTTGACAATCTCCCTGATTTGGCCCATATCATCCCTGACCGGCTTTTCAAATTGAAGTTGAAGCACGGTTCCGCCGACAAAGTCAATTGCCAGATTTGGACCAAACATTTCTCTTCGTGACGGATGATAAATCAAGGTTATCACCGTTATCGCAAGTAAAACGCCGGAAAAAATGAATGCTTTCTTGCGATTCCCAATAAAATTGATATTAGTTGATTTAAACAGTCGCATTGTCTTTCCTTGCGTAGTTTTTATATACTCAGTTTTTGAACGTTTTTAGAACCAGTTGCCAGATTAAACATGACACGTGTTACCAGCAATGCCGTAAACAGCGAAACTATGATACCGACAATCAGAGTAACCGCAAAGCCCTTGATCGGACCGGTACCTATCCATAAAAGTATGAAAGCTGTAATCAGGGTTGTTATGTTTGCGTCCATGATTGTTACAAACGCCCTGTCATACCCGGATTCGATTGCGCTGCGAACGGTTTTACCGATATCAAGCTCTTCCCGAATACGCTCGAATATGATTACGTTGGCGTCGACAGCCATACCAATAATCAGCACAATACCGGCGATACCCGGTAGTGTCAGTGTCGCATTGATACTGGCCATTATGGCAATCAGAAAAACCAGATTTAAGAGAAGCGCAACGTTTGCGATTAAGCCGGCGCCTTTGTAGTAAAAAACCATAAAAAGCACTACAATCCCGAATCCCACGATACAGGCGTACAAACCTTTCGTGATCGAATCCTGCCCCAGGCTCGGCCCTACCGTACGTTCTTCAATGATATTAACCGGAGCCGGGAGAGCACCTGCTCGAAGAACGATCGCCAGATTTTGTGCCTCTTCCAGAGTAAAGTCTCCTGTTATCTGAGCCTGACCGCCCGGAATTTTCTGCCGAATTTGCGGCGCGGAATAAACGGTGTTATCCATCACGATTGCCAGAAACTTGTTTACATTTGCCCCGGTCACGCGCGAGAAACGTCGAGCTCCCTCGCGGTTGAGTTCCAAACTCACGATAGCCTGGCCGGCTTCCATTCCACCCTGCGCGATTGTCGCCCTGGCATCGGCAACGATGTCGCCTCGAAGCTCGGCACGAGTCTTGACGAAATATAAGGGCCTGAAGATCGTGCCGTTGGCCTCCTGAGTTTCGTGTCCCCACAAAAACTCACTTCCACCGAAACCGGCTCGGTCAAGTGCCAGCTGCACATCATCCCGGGCTAAGATTTCGTTTACTTTGTTTCTGTTTCGCTCTAATACACCGACCTGTTGTCCGAGGCTGACCAGATATTCGGAAAATGATCCCGGCATAATCTCCGGCTCTTCCCCGTCGGCTACAGCAGTATCCGTGGTATCAGCGGTATCGTCCTGGGCTTCGGCTCCTTCGAATAGACCTCTAACCTCGTCCTGCTGTTCGGGAGCTGCCGCCGTATCAGCCTCACCTGTATCCCCGGGAGCGGATCGCCTAACCGCATTATCTACCACCTGTATAGCTCTCTGAAGCTCACCCGGCTCACGCAACAGCTGAAATTCAAGCTGCGCGGTTGATCCGATAACCTGCTTTGCCGCATCCTTATCGCTAAGCCCGGGAAGCTCAATAATAAGCCGATCATTGCCCTGCATCTGTATAGTCGGCTCGGCAACGCCCAGTGCATTGATACGGTTTTCGATCACCGCATACGCCCTGTCCTGAACATCACTTGCAGCCTCATCCTTTATTTTCGATCTATCGATCTCCAACACCAGACGCATTCCACCCTGCAAATCCAACCCGAGATTTATTACTCGATTGAGTAATTCCGGATTATCCTGCAGGGTTGCACGTCTTTCAGCCGGAGATTTAGAATAGAAAATGAAAGAGGGGTACAAGTACCAGATCGCCAGTGCAGTGACCACAATAATGATCACCAACCAAATAGGAGTATTTTTCTTCATGCCCTCTCAACAATCCTTTCCCATTGTTCCATAAAGAATCACAATATTTATTTCGTTTGATTGTTAACGTTTAAGTACGACTTTACCTGCTCCACTATATCCTTTGGATTTTGCGGCTTAGTCAGATAAAGATCACAGCCCACCCGCTGTCCCTCTATATAATCGTGTTCCTGATTCAAGGCTGTAAACAGAATCACGATTATATCCTTGGTTTCGGGATTTGCCTTCACCCACTCACAAACATCAAACCCGGTCTGTCCGCATAAGATAATATCCAGTATCACAAGATGCGGCCTCTGATTCTGGATTTGGTGCATGGCCTGATTAGCCGTCACCGCTTCGGATACAACGAATCCTTCCAATTCAAGAAACAAGCGAAGTATCTTGCGAATACCGGCCTCATCGTCAACAAGCAAAATTTTTAAGGGTTCCTGCATTGGACATTATCTCTATGTTTAAGACACTCTGCAGCCGATTAAGCAGGATAAGCAAGTCAAAAAGATACATTGTTCGGCTCATTCGGTGCAACAAGAATGTTTTGCTCACCGTAAATATACAATGCCGGGTATTCAAATGAATTCTTTTACGGATGTGCGCAAGAATTTCGGATAGAGGGGATAGGTTATTGTTAAAACTGGTCTTGTGAATGACTTTCTTCTTCCAGATATTGCACTACATTCTGAAAAGCTATCTTGTTTTCCTCGCAAATGGACATCAGATATCGATGCGCCCTGAGCATTATGGGGGCGATCTTTTCTCTTCGGCAATCCTCATGCGGGACTTCATTCATGCAATTGTCCATGCTGGGGGCCTGCGTAATCAACTCGAAAATGCGATTGAAACCAAGATTGGTCAGGATATCGGTTATCATGGGATTTGTAGAAATTATCGTTGCTTTGGAGTGCAGCCTGGAATTGGAGAATTCCTGAATCCGGGCAAGAAGTCCCAGATTGGTACTGTCTATATACTCGGTCTCTCTTAAATCGATCAGGAAAGACTTTACGGATTCGTTCGTAAACACCTGTCGCAAGAAAGTATCGAAATCCTGACTAATGGTATAGTTGATATTCCCCACCGGCTTAATCACACAAGCATTTTCGAAAATAGTAAAGAGAAACTTTCCCTCTTTCATGCAGGCCTCCCCGCTAATTTGTAATCACTCCCGAATAAGAGAAAGTGTGTAAAGATATTTGCCAATGTCAGAATACCTTGGAGAAGTGTGAGCTTCTTATTAATAGTCTTCGCAATAACAATGCCCGGTTTAAACGTATAATTTCCTCACCCGGCAATCCGGGGGTGTAAATAAACCACTCACGGGTGAAATATAACATTTTTCAAAGAATTGAAATAGGGTTAAATAACTTGGACAATCCAACCGTCCATCTACCAAAGCATTCGCTCCTCGACTATTTTAAAGAGTGTGTCGCGAAAAGATTGCTGCTGCGAACCCAGTCCCATGAATCGTATCTTTTGAGCCTCATCAAACCAGCCGCTGTCAATCAACCCTGCTTCGTTCTGCCATTTACTGAAGAATTCAATTATTTTCAAATCATTGTATTTATAACCGTTGCGGGCATTTACCTGATGGGCCAGAAAAAACATTTCATCGTATGAGAGGGCATCTAACAACACTCGGTACATATCGGGACTATAACGAGATATGTTATTGTAATTACCGATGATAAATCTGTAATCCTGGTCGAAATCGGGGTAACCGCTTTGCTCTCTTTCAAGCTCCCTGGTTTGATCGATCAAGCTTTGCACATAGGGCCTTGGACTGCTGTACCCTCTACTTAGTGCCTCTTGGTACCAACG
Organism: uncultured Fibrobacterota bacterium; assembly: GCA_964586285.1. Classification (GTDB taxonomy): domain Bacteria; phylum Fibrobacterota; class Chitinivibrionia; order Chitinivibrionales; family CAYFVL01; genus CAZPHU01. The sequence goes on from CAZPHU010000017.1 coordinate 34,986, forward strand.
ATTGTTTTTTTCACTTATCATATTGAAATAACTACTAATGCGCTCATTTTTAAAACGGTAACCATGTGAGGCGTATATGTAGTGACGTAAAAAAAACAGTTCATGCGCCTTAAGCGATTTCAAATACTGCTCAATCATCATTGGTGATGATTTATAACGTTCATAGCGTCTCAAAATTTCGAGATAGCGTTGATGAGTTTGCGCCGAAGTATCGAAATGGGCGGCGTAATCATAAACCGGCGGACGAGAATTAATCCAGGAAGGCCCCATTTTTAAGGTAAGAACAGAATCCGCATCTTCTGGTAAGATCAGCGCTTTCAAAGTAGTGTATTCTATTTTCCAGGTATTGACAGGTTTAATTTTCTTAAACCAAAAGCCGTTTGGATAATCGGTGGTGATCACCGGATCGGACAATTCCGTGTCTATACTCCAGGTAAAAACCGCATGAATTGTATCACCTGTAAGAGATTGAAAAACACCGTCGCGCAGGCGGAATCGCCAGATAAAATCAGACTGAACCTCCGGTTTTGATAACTGATTATACAACAATCCGTTATATGCGATTTCAAGATTGAAAGGAGAGCCTGACCCGGTCAGGTTCCACTTTATTGTATCTAAAGTATTGTCAGCATGTTCAGGCGATATTACAATCGCATCTCCTATAGCAACGCTGAAATTATCGAAAGATGTTCTCACCGAATCGCCTGCACGGGTCACTGCTACAGGAAACCCCAGTTGCAATTCACCCTTTGAAGGGTTGATCAAGTACTTACTTATCAATGAATAACGCCCGTTTTCAAAATCGATATTCACCAATAAGGATTCACGCAGGCAGTGTACTTCTCCCCCGAAAATTATGGGGTTGGATGCGACAAGCGTATCCAAAGGTTCAGTATAGGACTGGGCAATCAAAAGCGAACGAAACAACAGCAGCCAAAATACGGCCAAACGGTTATATCTCATATATTTATCCTTAAAAGAACAGTTTACTGTGTATGAGTCGATATTTGAAGTTCCCCGCCTGGTTAAATATACTACAATCCTGATTACGTTTTGATATTCGAACCGGACAAAGATTGTTCCAAAATGGAGGCTTTCCGAGATTCTTTTCCCTGACCGATCGATTATATTCACTCCTTACACGTATTGTAAATTATAAGGATTCTTGAAACTACTCGGTTGTTATTTTGTTGTATCAGGGGTAACATGAGCAGCTTAGATACGATTGTAGAATCAGTGAATAAATTCCCGCGCTGCCCGGGTGTCTATTTAATGAAAGACGTCCAGGAAACGATTCTATATATCGGCAAGGCGATTGATCTTAGAAGCAGAGTCAGGTCATATTTCTTCGACTCGCATGATAATCGTATACAAATACCGGTAATGCTGTCCAAACTAGATCACATCGACTGGATCGCCACAGGCAATGAAACGGAAGCATTGATACTGGAAGCCAATCTTATACGGTCACATAAACCAAAATACAATGTCGATTTAAAAGATGATAAGCATTACCCATACTTGAAAGTAACAGTAAACGAAGCTTTTCCCAGGCTCTTTGTTACACGTCGTGTATATAGAGATGGTGCACGCTATTTCGGCCCCTACACGGATGTACGTGCGATGCGGAGTCTGATGGCAATGGCTAAAAGGGTATTTAAGATTCGCGATTGCCGCAAACGGCTGCCGCTTGCAAAACCTATTCGCCCGTGCATAAATTATTCGATCGGAAGATGCAGCGGAGCATGTGGGGGAAAGATCACACAGGAAGAATACCGCCGCAATGTTGATACACTGATGGACTTTTTGCGCGGACGGCGCAAAGAAGTAATCGGCACACTTCAAAGGCGAATGGAACAGGCGTCCGAGCGGCTTGAATACGAAAAGGCCGCAATGTTGCGAGACCAGATTACAATCTTGAAACAAGCCCCTTCAATGCAGCGTGTCGACCTTCGTGCCCCAGACGCGAATACGGACGTTTTCGGTTTCGCGGAGGCCGACAGGTATTTGTGCCTGTCCGTACTCAGCTTCAGACAGGGCCTTTTGATGCATAAGAGACATTTCCTGTTTAAGCGTCAGGCCTGGGAAATGAGCAAGGAAAACCCCGAAATGCTGATCATACAGTATTATGAGAAAAGCATTGAGGAGCCACCGGGAGAGATCCTTTTACCGCAGACTATCTCCTGGAATATCGACCTTTTACAAAGCTGGTTCAATCAGGCTATAAAACACAGCGTCCAGATCGCAATCCCTCAGCGCGGAAATAAGGTCAAGCTAATTTCCATGGCTGAAAAAAATGCAAGCCTTTACGGTGCTCAGAAGATCTCCCCCGATGCGGAAGCCGATCTGCGTGACTTACAAGACGCCCTGGGCCTTCCTCGATTCCCCGAAACCATCGAGGCGTTTGATATTTCCAACCTTGGAGAATCGTTTACCGTTGCCGGGATGGTTCACTTTTCGGGTGGCCGGCCGGATAAGAGTAAATACCGTCGATTCAAAATAAAGACCGTTTCGGGGCAAAACGATTTCGCCATGATGATGGAGGCTGTGACCCGCCGATTGACCAGACTTTTTAACGAAGGCAAGGATATGCCCGATCTGCTTCTCATAGACGGCGGCAAGGGACAACTGCACGCCGCCATGGAGCCGCTAAAGCAGTTCGAAGAACCGCCAATGATTGTCTCGCTGGCCAAAAAAGAGGAGCTATTGTTTTCTCCATACCGATCAGAGCCGGTCAGATTACCTCAAAATCATCCAGCCCGTCGACTGGTAGAGCGTATCCGTGATGAGGTACATCGCTGGTCGATAAATTATCATCGAAGTCTACGAGGCAAGCAATTCCAAAAATCCTCATTGGAATCACTGGAGGGCATAGGTCGTAAAAAAGCCGAAACACTTCTCAGGCACTTCGGATCCTATAAACGTCTCAAAGAGGCTTCCTTAGAGGAGATATCCGAAGTTAAGGGGTTCTCATTATCCGCCGCCCAACAACTCAAAAAACAACTGCAATCAGATGCAAAAAATGAGTGAGGATTGCTTGGTTGCATGAAAGTATTTTTTAGGCAATCACAATTTCTTATACTCGATCCTGGGGAAAAGCATTATGCCCCTTCACTGGATTGCCCTGAATTCGGTACGAGGACTGGGTCCGGTTCGCATCAAGCAGTTGATGGAATACTTCGAAACACCGCAAAAGGTTTTAGAACAAAACAAGACCACCCTGACAAGACTTGCCGGTATTCCGGAAAACATAGCAAATCAGATCAAAAACCCTGAGCTTCTTGGGGCCGCACAAAAGCAGCTGGATAGAGCCCGCAACTGTGGTATAGAAATCCTTACTTTGGATGATCCCCGCTACCCGGGGCTTCTAAGAGAAATCTTTGCTCCTCCACCCGTACTCTATGCAAAGGGGCGCTTTGATTGTTTCGATACTCCCGGTGTAGCGGTTGTAGGCACACGCAGACCCAGCTCATACGGGCTTCAGGCAACATCAGATCTGGTTACCGAGCTGGTACGAAACAGAATAACCATTGTCAGCGGACTTGCGTTAGGAATAGACACCTGCGCTCATCAAAAGTGCCTGGACAATGATGCGCCAACCATAGCCGTATTAGGTTGCGGTATCGATATCATTTATCCCTCGTCAAACAGGGCGATGGCAAACAAGATACTTCAACGAGGTGTCATATTGTCAGAGTTTAGCCTCGGAACACCACCCGAAACATTTAATTTTCCGCGACGTAATCGCATCATTAGTGGGTTGTCGGTTGGAACGCTGGTTATAGAAGCCGGCCGCAAAAGCGGCGCTCTTATCACGGCCAATTACGCCAATCAACAGGGGCGTGATGTGTTTGCCGTGCCCGGATCAATCTTTTCCGAGCGCAGCGCAGGAACCAATGAACTCCTGAAAAATGGAGCTATTGTAGTCTGCAGGTGCGAAGACATTCTGGAAACTATGACAACCTTGACTTTGAAAACTGCTCCAAACAGGAAGCATATTCCTTCAGTAAAACATGATTTTTTAAATGAAACCGAGAAGAGCATATATCAGGCACTTTCTCACGACGGTATCCGTCTGGATCAAATCAGTGAAAAAACGGGGAAAAGTGTTCCGGATATTATGAATATTCTTCTGAATATGGAGCTTCGCGGATGTATTCGTCAGCTCCCTGGACAGCTGTTTGTCCGTGCATGAGAAAAACACATTCAAACTATTCTCATGATTCTTATATATTTTTGAGCCGACTGGAACGATTGACGTTTTTATGAAAAAAAGAAAGATGGGACGCTGGGTTTTTCTGATTGCATTGATTGTACTGGCGGTCGTTGTGTTCACCGGAGATGACGGTGTGATAAATTTATACCGACTTCACCGACAGACACGCTCGATGCAGGATTCGCTTCAGGATCTTAGCACGACAATTGATTCTTTGAAAACAGAAATTCAAAAACTTACTCACGATACCACCTACATCGAACGCCTGGCACGAGAGAAACTCGGAATGGCGGGAAAAGGCGAAAAGGTGTACAAGTTCGTCCAAGAGAGTGATTAACCATGAACAAAATATTTCGTCATTTTAGAAGCAGCATCATTACCGGTTTCTTACTTCTGATACCACTCGCGGCAACAGCCGTTGTTATCCGCTGGCTTCTGACAACACTCGACACCCTAATCAGCAAGAATTGGTCTCCCGGCGTGGGGGTTCTTGTTGTTCTAGGTGTTGCGTTTCTAACCGGGCTTCTGGCAAAGAACTATTTCGGTCGTATGCTCATTGAAACCGGGAACGCTTTCATTGCCAACATTCCTCTTCTCAATAAGATTTATCTGGGTGTGCAACAGATCCTGGACGCGGTCGTCTCTACCAACAAGCGCCTGTTCGACAGAGCGGTTTTGGTTGAGTATCCCAAGAAAGATTCCTACTGTATCGGATTCGTTACCGCTCAGACACGAGGCGAAATTCCCCGCGTCACCCAACAGGATATGGTAAGCGTCTTTATACCCACAACCCCCAACCCCACCAGCGGTTTTCTTCTCTTCTTTCCGGCAGCCGAGGTAATCGAACTTGATATGAGCGTCGAAACGGCTATCAAGACTGTTATGTCGGCCGGCATGGTTGATCCCGATTCACTTCGTAAATCGACTCATACATACTCGATTCCAGATCCTAAGAAATGGAACTGGCTCAAGATTTTTTCCCGTGAGCGCCGAAAGGATCTTACCATAGATCCGCGAGATTAAGAGAATCCATGGCATCAGCTAAAACCTCAGCGATAATTCTCAGGCTTATCCCCTACAGGGAGAGCAGCTATATAATCTACCTGTTTTCAAAGGAATATGGGATAATTCATGCTGTGGCCAGGGGACAGAGAAAAATAAAAGGCGGGCAGAATTTTTTGGAACGCGGTTTTTTAATAGAACTGGTACTGTATGTTCGACCCAATCGCGACCTTCACACCGCAACCAACATACATGTAATTGATTTCTTTCCGGATACACGAAAAGACCTTATTAAATCGGCGACTCGTGATACAATCTTCGAAGCCATGCTTTGCTTTTTGACTCAGGCGGATCCTCATCCGGATGTGTTTAGGTTTCTGGGAACCACCCTTGAGGCACTTGAAAGCAATTCCACCAATCAAGTCCATCCGCTCATTCTCTGGCATTTCTTCCATAAAACCAGCGCTTTGCTTGGATTTGAACTGGACCTGACCCGTTGCAGGGAATGTCAAAAACCGCTGGATGTCGGTACTGTACGGTTGGATTCTTCAAGAGGCGGTTTAATTTGTACCGACTGTTTTCCTGCCCCCTCCCCCAACCAGGTCCTTCCCGTTGAAGCCCTAAGGATGCTTAAGGCCGACAACCCGCTTGAATGCGACCACCGCAGAGTATTGAGTCCAGCCGAGAGTAAACGTACGACGTTTCTTCTAGTCGATTTCTGCCGCTTGCATTTCGACATCTCGCATAAATTCAAGTCTTTGGAATTTCTGAACACCATGACGGACAGATAGAATTTTATTCTAAAAAAAATTGAACAACAGTCTGTGCGGTCGCCCTCTCTATTTGGCTACGCACCTCTCCCAGGACGGCGATTTTACTTCGTAACCGCCGTTTTCTGAGGTAAGTAAGGGATTTCATCCCTGTTTGAAACTTCTTGCCTTTCACTATGAACTAAAGTAGCCATAACGTGGCCCATTTTGACCTTTGCTTTCACGTACAGAGGTATCCTGGCTTCGTCATCGGTCATCATTATGCTTATCTTGTCGCCTCTTCCAAAGATCATTGCCTTTTCCCTGAGGAAAGGAACAACTTCGAGAGCCACATAGTCTTTACCCTCTACTTCCACTTTTTCCTTTCCGATACATATAAAATCCATCGGGTAGGTTTTGCCTTGAGCAAAAGTTTTAATGTGCACGGTGTCACCGACACTCCAATCCTGGCTTCTGAAGTAGTAAAATGCAGATAAGTATGTTTGAACGAATGACATCAATGAATCACTGCTATGTTTTTTCTTTGAGGCGTGCGCTTTACGGTTTTTGTGATCGTAGAGTTCCCAGCGGCTTTCGGAGTATCGCCCTTCATTGATGTGCTCTTCGAAAAAAAGCGGGTAAAAACCATCCTCATCAACAATGCACCGAAGGTAATCGCGGACCGGATATATGGCACTTACAAAATTGTTGCTTATAGCCATTGCTGTTAATTCCAGCGTCTTGCCGGATCGGGGCCTTGTGCTTAGTATCCCCCATCCCGCTTTCACAAATCCCCATTTAACATTGTATACAAGATGCTCGGCATAATCGGAAAACTGATGCGACCCGTTTTCTCTTAAAGGGGTGTCGTGGTTAACCTTGTAAATGGTTTTAAGAGAATCTATAAACCCGTCGGAGTACCTTTTTTTAATAACATCCACCGCCTCATCATACCAGCTTTCCGAACCGTCATTTGATCTTCGGGCATAGCTTGAAGAGCTAATCAGTGAAAGCAGTATGAAAGATAACAGAAACGTGGCTTTTACTTTTTTTTCCTGTACCAAATTTTCTCCCCCCATAAAAGGTTGGAAATGAATCTCATATACATACAAATATAGGATTTGTCTGAATAAAAACAACCCCATTAATTACGAAGATCAGAGGAATTTCTTGACCATACTTGCGAAAAGAAAAGGATCGGGTAGTGAAATAATACGGTTTTTAACAACACTTTAGGATTATGCATTTGATTGATGTTTTACCGGGGCGGTTTGACATACTTATGGACAAATCGATCAACATCTTTAAACATTAGAGGCTTAGTCAGACGAATGCCGCCCCGACTTACAAGCGCACGGCTTTCGATGGAGATGGTACTCTTACTGCATACAAACACATTCGCACAAGGCCGTAAAATCTTCAAAGCAGCGAAAACGTCCATGGCTGAATCACAGTCGCTGGGAGAATCCAAATCAAGGATAATATTGTCTATTTCGTAATCCGCGCAAAAGGTAAGAGTCTCTTCCGGTTCATCCATTAGCCTGGCCACGGTATACCGCGCCAGGGTGGCCAAAACACTCTGAGTGAAAGGACTCTGTCTTGCAAATAAAACAACTCTCACCGTCGAAAAATCAATTGCCCGATCATCCCCCTCCTCTCCTTTCTCCTCATCATTTCCACTCCTGAAGCCTTCGACACCCCGCTCCCATTGATCCCGCTGCGCACGACGACGTGCCCGATTCTGCTTAACCAATTCTACCAGCTCATCAATATTTTTATTTAATCGTGCCACAAAAAACACCCGACATTCGCAAGTTTATTTCCGTTAGTATCTCTCATGATTATTATACACCCCCAATGACCACAATGCAAGAATTGAAAGGAAAAGCAATTTTGTTAAAGTGCACCTCTGACCTTGTTCGAGGTGCTTACTTTCGGGTATTTTATATAACAATGGTATTCCCCTTTTACTTTTACACCCGGTTACTATAATGAAAAAACATTTCTATTCATCATTGTTGGTGCTTGCCTTTTTAGGAGCATTTACAACTGTTTACCCCAAGATGTCTATAGCCGTAAACACATTCCAGGCAAAAGGAGTCAATGAGCACGAAGCCGAGCTGATAGCTTCACGCCTGCGCTCACGGCTGGTTAGAACAGACGAATTCCAACTGCTTGAACGAACCGAGATGGAAACTATTCTTAAGGAACAGGGTTTTCAACAATCCGGAAGCTGTAGCGAACAGTCCTGCGTGGTAGAAATAGGACAGGTACTGGGTGTGAAAAAAATGATATCCGGAAGCGTTGGAAAAATCGGACGGATGTACACGGTGGCGATACGAACCATAGATGTGGCAACGGGCAAGATCGAATTTTCAGCCGAAGAGAACTGCAGGTGCCCCATTGAAGAGGTATACACCAAATCCACTCAAGATTTGGCCCAAAAGCTAATCTTCTTCTATAATAATCCGACCGGTTCGATTATGCCCGATGATTCGGAGCCTATGAGGCGCTCCAAAATAATCAGGCACATCGCAATCGGAACCGCGGCTGTAGGTTTGGCAGTCGGTGGTATTTTGTACGAGCGAGAAGTTCGATCGACAAATCAAGCCACAGTAAACGCGGGAAACATGGGACAAAATGAAGAACAACAGCGGCTGTACAATGCGAATCGTAAGAACCGCGCCATCCGAAACATAATGTTTATTGGGTCGGGTTTATCGCTTGCAGGTTTTAGTGTTTCTTTCTTTTTCTAATTACCGACTAAAACGGTCGACGCGTGCGCTTTTTCGGAACACACAATGGTAAGAAACCTTAAATGCTTCATTCAGGAGGCTTATCAGCTTTATTCTCAACAGCATCTGAGGGAACCGGCATGTAACGATAATTAACAACGTATTTCTGAAACATCATCGAATTAGGAATGTTGACATAGTGTCCATTGTCGTCGTGAAGAACCGTGAAGAATGTATTGATTGCCAATACCTTTCCGCGAATCTGCTCGGGGAGTATTTCGATATAATCATCCACCCTGAATGGTGCCGTAAAATAAAGAAGTACGCCGGCGAGAATGTTTCCGATAAGACTCCAAACCGCCAGGAATGCAACCGCAACCATTGCGATCAACCCCGTAACACTCACCCAGAGATTTCTTATGTCTACTCCCCAGATAAGAATAAGAGCAACAATTACCAGTGCCGATGATGTAAGGTTAATCCCCCGGCGCATCGCAAAATAGCGGCTTTTCTTCAGATTATTTCGCTTTTGTGTTTGCTTTGCCAGCGCTTTGAGTATTGATGATATTGATAAGACTGCCAAAAATACGGCAACACTGCCTGCGATCCGGAGCAGCAACATTCTGTCAAACTGCACTTCATAATCCTTTGATATACCGATTCTTATTTTGGACAAAAATAGTTCATTGACGAGCAATCTACAATCGATTGGAAGAGAATCACGTACTTGTATGGATGTTTCAGTTGCGTATTATATCGACAAAATCGTATTTATGGGTGAAAGTTTTATGGATTTAAATAAAGTAACTGCAAATACCGAAGAGCACAACCCTTTGAACTCCAGCCGCGGTTTTTCTCTTTTTCGGGCCCCTAAACTCATATGGATTGTGATCTATTATGAATACCGATAAAAATCCTGAGAGGGAGGCGGAATCTTTTTTTCATAGAGCCGAGGATGCGTGGAGGCAAAAACGTGTAGAAGAAGCACTAGATCTTTACCTTGCGGCCGTGGAGGCCGATCACAATTTTCACCCCGCGCACAGAGCCTTGGCAATGATCTTCGACCTGGTGGAAAAGCCCGAGTTGTGTGTTCAGCACATGAAGTTTGCCATAAAAGCCGATCCCCGCAATGCCGAATATCACTTCCAATTGGGTACATTTCTCTTTATTCAACGCAAGTACGATGCGGCACGGTTCTATCTCGAAGAAACCCTTCGCCTGAAGCCTGATCATTTAAAAGCGCGTAACCATTTGGGAATTGTCCATACAAAAAGCGGTTACCCAGGTAAAGCTGCAAGGCATTTGGCCGTCTGCATAAAGGAGCAACCAAAGAATTACAAATTCAGGAGCAACTTCGCATCCGCACTGATAAACCAGGGTGAATTGCAATCCGCTCTGAAACATTTCAAGGCAGCGTTTGACCTAAACCCGGCATATGCCCTGGCGGGGTCCAATTACCTGTTCGCTCTCAACTATCTTCCCGAGTTAAACAGCAAAACTCTCCTAAAGGAAAGCCTCACATACGAACGGCGCATGCGTATGCAACTGCCGGATGTGAATACAGCTTCTATTCAGGCAAAAGCCGGGAAAAGCCCCAGACGAATCGCATATGTTTCCGCAGATTTCAGGACTCATTCGGTGGCATACTTTATCGAACCGATTCTCCGCAATCATGACCGAACGAATTATGAAATCTTCTGTTATTCGAATGTTGCGGTTGCGGATGAAACGACTCGCCGGCTCAGGCAGTATCCTTTTAGCTGGAGAAGAATTTACGGTCTGGGGGATGAAGAGGTATGCCGGATCATTCGTGAGGATGATATCGATATACTGATCGATCTGGCGGGACATACGGCAGAGAACAGACTTACCCTCTTTCTACGCCGGAATGCTCCCGTGCAGATTACGTGGCTGGGCTATCCCGCCACAACCGGACTTTCCACCATTGACTATAGACTAACCGATTCCTATGCCGACCCTGTCGACCAGGACAAATTTCACAGCGAAACCCTATACCGACTACCGGATGGTTTTCTCTGTTATCAGCCGCCAAACCCCGCTCCCGATCCTCAGCAACCTCCTTACACCAATAATGGATACATTACCTTCGGCTCATTTAATAACCTGCCGAAAATAAACTCATCGGTGATAGCCGTGTGGGCTCGTTTGTTGCACTCGGTTCCAAAATCCCGGCTTATCCTGAAGAACAAATTTTTCCATGACTCGGTTGTGTGCGCACGTTTTCAAAAGCTTTTCGCCGATCACGGTATCGAGCCGCAACGGCTTGAGCTAAAAGGTTTTACTCCCGGTACCTTTGAGCATCTTTCGATTTATCACAGAATCGATATTGCCCTGGATACCTTTCCCTACAACGGCACAACAACTACCTGTGAGGCGTTATGGATGGGTGTACCGGTCATCAGCCTCGCCGGCAACCGTCATGCATCAAGGGTAGGTAACAGCATCTTGAGAAGACTTTCCCTGGACTGGTGTGTGGTCGAGGATACCGAGAGTTACATTGAAGAGGCCGCGAATCTCGCAAATTCTCCGGAGCGCCTGGTGACCCTTCGTAGTGCGATGCGTGCCGAAATGAGTAAATCATCGCTGTGTGATGCAGCGCGCTTTACACGTTTGCTGGAGCAATCGTATCTCGAGATATGGAATAGACGCTTCAACCGATGAATCGGTGCTCACGGGAGACTTTTGTCACCCGTGAGCAAATCCGATTATCAGACATGGCTTTTCTCCCAAACCTTCTCGGATATGATCTTCTGAATGTAGGAGAGATGTTCCTGTTCATCTTTGTAGTTGCCCTCGACCACAAGTTTTGCCTCCGGAGTAAGCTCCTTCCAGTTCACTGCTTCGCTGTACTTCTTATTGGTTAGTTTCTCGTTGTTTTCCATTGCAGTGATGGCGTTCTTATCGCCGGTAAGACTCATAAGAGCGGTAAAGCCCTCAATCATAAAGCCTTTGAAATCTCGTCCCTTCTCGGGAGGAATATCCCCCATATCACGGATAATCCTGGAAAGGGCATCCACATGTTTTTCGTGATCCTGCTTATATTTATTAAGCTTGTCCCGAACCTCGGGAATGTCGATTTTGTCGATAGCCTGACCATAAGCATGTGCGGCATCTATATCGAGCTGCACTAGTGAAGAGAGCTTTTTTGATAATTCGGATACAGCCATATAACCTCCGATTGTTAGGGAATAAGATCTACCGCTTCTCATTTGAGGATACTTTTGATATTTAAGAGACAGATTATCTTTTACCAATGATACCCGCTTTGCCTGTATAACCGCTTTTTGATCTCAAACCAACTTCACTTTCGCTTTATCAGGAAATCGAATGTTATTCCCGCTCCCGCAGCATAAATAAGATGCAGCAATCCATCTATCAGGACGGCTTTCCATCCCCACTTCCATGGTGGAGAGCTAACTTTAAGTTGAGGCAACAGAATCATTCCCCCTATCCAAATTCCAAGAAAATGAATAAATGTGGCAGGCAGCCTGACTAAGCCCAAAAAGAAAAGATCCACTCTGAACATGCCCCACGCCGTTCCGTAAAACCAGTGAACCAGATTGTTGAACCGCTGCTTATCTTGCTCTGATTTGGGCTCGACCCCAAGGACCTTGGCGCCTGCCTGTGCGGGAGTATCACTTGGTTTGCGTCCGGTTATTTTCATCTCAATCATCTGGGCGAATGTGATAACCCCAGTTCCCACAATACCCGCGATAATTCCCGCACCAAACAGACAGGCGATAATATTATTCTGCTTTTCTTCATGTTTTGAGCGACAAACAAACATTGCACCTCCTGTCTTGTTTTCGAGTTCTCTTTGGATTCCAGATCTGGAAGAACCCTCTTTTCTTAATTTTATCTGTCTACATGAACGGTATATGGTTTAACTTCTGAGCTGCCGGGAAACGATTACCCAAAAACCTATTGAGGCAACGCCCTATCTGGAATGACTCTATTGGGACACGATGTTTGAATAAAATCAGCAATGTTTATGCCCCGAATAACTTCCTCCCATAACCGGAGAATCGGGGATAATCTTTAATGCCGTGTGCGGGGGGATGTTTTTTTATCGGCTCAATAGACGGTATGTAGAATCATTATGCGAAATGAAAAATACGCTTTACAGCCGGGGGCTCCGGCATATTCATTGCAGTCCTGATTAGAAAAGGTCCCTAAAGTCGTACAAACCAGGAGATAAATACTATGAAAAAACTGCCGTGGAATATTATCGTAGTCACCATGTTATTGATATCACCCCTCAACTCTGTGGCGCAGGACAGATCGGTACCGGCTTTTGAGCTGGGCGTTCTTCTGGGAGAGCCTCTTGGGTTGAGTGCAAAGTGGTGGCACAGTTCGATCAGAGCGTGGGATTTCGGTGCCGCATGGTCTTTTACCGAAGACGGGATTTTCGAAGTTTATACCGACTATCTTTTCCATATAATATATCCGGCCGTTGAATCTGGAGAACTTCCGATTTACTTAGGTCCCGGGGCAGCCTTACGGATAGGGGATGATTGGTATATCGGTCCGCGCCTTGCCGTGGGTATTGAATACGTTTTCGAGCGTCTGCCCTTGAGTTTTTTTGGTCAAGTCGTTCCACAATACCAGCTTATTCCCGACAACAAGTTTGTTTTAGGCGGAGGGGTGGGAATCAGGCTTGCTTTGGGCAGTGTGCAATAGCCTTGGGCCGGCCCGATTAGAGTGGATCGATCGTGGCAAAAAGGCGGTTAGTAAGAACCGGTTTTTGAGAAGTTTAAAGATGCACTCCCTAAGGCGAAGCATTGGAATTTTCGGATCTTAATTTACTCAGACTGAAGGAATCGGACAACAATGAAATCCTTTTTAGCCTTTGTCAAAGAAGTCTTCGGCCAATGGACTCAAGATAAAGCCGCCATCTGGGCAGCCGCGGTGGCATACTACGCGATGTTTTCGATTGCCCCGCTGATCCTGATAACCATAAGCATTTCCGCACTCGTTCTGGGGCAGGCCGCTGCAGAGGGGCAAATTCTTGGGCAGCTGGAACAAACAATCGGCACTCAGGCTGCTCAGGCGGTTCAAGGCATGCTGGCTAATGCCGCTGCCCAACCCATCTCAGGCATCGTAGGTACAATCCTAGGATTCCTGATACTTTTCTGGGCAGCATCAAACGTTTTTAAATTCTTGCAGATGGCCATCGACTCGATGTGGAATATCGAGCAGGAGCCTGGCGGCGGTATCAAGGGATTTTTGCAGGCGCGTGTCGCCGCAGCCTTCATGGTCATAATTATGGGGATTATTCTGCTGTCATCCTTTCTTCTCAGTGCCCTGCTTTCCGCCTTCTGGCAACAGATACAAGAATTCGTACTATTTCCTCCCGTTTTACTGTCTATCGGTGATTTTTTGATATCCATCCTGGTAGTTTGGGTCCTGTTTGCATTAATATTTCGGTTTCTTCCACACGCGCGGGTAGAGTGGGGACCGATATGGCGTGGAGCGGCGGTTACCGCAATCCTTTTTACAATAGGTAAATTTCTGATAGGATTCTACATCGGCCAAAGCGACGTCGCAAGCGCCTACGGAGCCGTCGGGTCTCTTGTAGTCCTTCTGATCTGGATAAATTACTCGGTACAGATGTTTCTGCTGGGAGCAGAAGTTGTCCAAGCCCTGGTAAGAAGAAGGGGGCATGCGGTGAGACCCGCTAAAGGTGGAGTGAAAGCGGGAAGCCTTCAGCCACAGGGCTAAAGAGAGGGAAAAAGAATAGATAGCTGAAAAGACAAACCTGCGAGGATTGATACACTTTTAAATTTCACATGTACTCACCTTTGCTGCCCAGCCGGGTAGTCGGATCGTGCCTCTGAACCGGATTGATAGGAAATTCACGGTTTGATATCATGATCCGGACACGTGATTGACGACCAAATCGGTGATCCGGACGCCAAATCGGTGATCCGGACGCCAAATCGGTGATCC